>CAMBHM010000104.1 GCA_945867185.1 Legionella genomosp. 1 | reverse complement strand
ACAAGCAAGACAAACAAACCAGCCATCACTTTTCCCGTGAATATGTCGTGGGACTTAATTATTTATTGAATGAGCAACCAGATAAAGCGGTCGATGTTTTTATTAAATTGCTTGAGGTGGACAGTGACACGGTTGAAACGCATTTGGCGTTAGGCACATTATTTCGTCGTCGTGGTGAGGTGGATCGCGCCATCCGGATTCACCAAAATCTCATTGCAAGACCTCAGTTGAGTGTGTCTCAGCGTAAAGAAGCCTTGATGGCTCTCGGTCAAGATTATATGAGTGCTGGGGTCTTCGATAGGGCCGAGCGGATCTTCATGGAGGTCGTGGAGCTGGGCGGCAATCGAGAAACTCGAAGTTTGCAGGGTCTGTTGGCCATCTACCAACAAGAAAAAGCATGGGAAAAAGCGCTCGAGATCACCCAACAGTTAGAGGCTGCAACAGGTTGTAGTATGCAGGCGCAATCGGCGCACTATTATTGTGAAATTGCAGCGCACGCTTTAAAAGCACATACCTATGACAAGGCCTACACGTCGATCAAACAAGCTTTAACGGTGGATAAACAGTCGGTCCGGGCGAGTTTGATGTTGGCCAATTTTGAGATCAAAAATGGACGATATAAACAGGCTATTCGTGCGCTCAAAAATGTGCCCGATCAGGATGTTGAATTTTTAACTGAAATCATAGAGCCCCTCGTGCATTGTCATCGAGAACTAGAGGCGATGGATGATTGCATCGATTATTTAGAACAAACGCTGTCTGATCACCCCCGCGCTTCTGTGATTTTTGTGATAGGAGACTATCTTAGAAGTGAAAAAAGCGTTGATTTTGCGATTGATTTTGTATCGGGCCACTTGGCCCGACATCCGTCGATCCGTGGCTTAAATCGCTTGATTGATTGGCATCTTGAATCTGCACATGGCAAGGTGCGTGATAAGTTGCAAATGTTATACGATATCACGAGTAAATTTTTAGAGAATAAACCGATCTATCGTTGTGGACATTGTGGATTTGGCGGGAAACTACTTCACTGGCATTGTCCTAGCTGCAAACAATGGAGTCGCATGAAACCCATTCACGGTTTGGAAGGGGATTGATTCATGTCTCAGAAATTGATCATCGCCCTTGATTTTGAAAACGACTTTGAAGCCATAAAGTTGGTTAATCTGCTTGATCCGGCTACTTGTGCATTGAAGATTGGGAGTGAGATGTTTACTCGATTTGGGCCTGAATGGGTTCAAACTTTGCAGCAGATGGGTTTTAAAATTTTTCTTGATTTGAAATTTCATGATATCCCGACTACAGTGGCGCGCGCTTGTAAAGCAGCGGCTGAACTGGGAGTGTGGATGGTGAATGTCCATGCAGTCGGTGGATTACGCATGATGCAAGCCGCTTATGAAGCCTTAGAGCCCTATGGGACCTCAAGACCCTTATTGATCGCGGTAACCGTTCTAACCAGCATGACTTCGGCCGAACTCTTGGTAACAGGAGTGCATGAAACGCTTACACAACAAACCTGTGCCTTAGCTCGGTTGGCACAGGCTGCACAGTTTGATGGCGTGGTCAGTGCAGGGTTTGATGTGCCACTTATCAAAGCTGCTTGTGGGCAATCTTTTCTTTGTGTGACACCTGGTATTCGCTTATCGGTCCAGTCGAATGACGATCAAACCCGTGTGATGATCCCAACGGCTGCGTGTGAAGCAGGCAGTGATTTTCTAGTAGTGGGGCGTTCGATTACACGTGCCTTGAATCCTGGCGACATGGTTCGTCATTTTTTATCCCTGATGATCACTTAGCAGATGCCCTCTTCACTACGCCATTATTATCTACACTATATGGGTATAGACTCGTGGGTGCTTCGTACTGCTGCATTGACTCTTATTTTGGATTCAGAGGGGCCCATAGACGGAGCAACAAAGTCTTTGTTGAAAGACATGCTGAAGTGTCTAGGGTTATCTGAAAGCGAGGTGTCGATAAAACAGAATATCTCAAGGTGGTCTCATACAACCCGGTTGGTCTGGATTGCAGGGTTGTCTGCTGCACAACGCGTATTGAATACAGATTTATCTTCAGAAGCGCTACAGAAAGCGCCTCATTATCATCAAGGGATCCCTGTGGTGGTGACCGCGTCTTTAACCCAACTGTTACGTGAGCCGAAGGGTAAAAAGCAGCTGTATGCTTCGTTGTTATTGATCAAACAATTGTTATGCGAGTAAGGTCATTCTCAAGTGGGCAACAAGCTGGGTTGACTTTGATAGAACTCTTGCTTTCATTGGGTTTGGTGGCGCTGATGTGTTGTATCACTTATGCTTGGATAGGAGATCCCAACCAGCACTTAAAGCAAGTAGCAGATGAATTACGAGGAGCCATTCAATTTTCAAGACTACAGGCCCTAGACCAAGGGGAACCCTTGAGATTGATGCCTTTACAAGACAGTGAAGACTGGTCTTCTGGAATGATGCTCTGTACGGAGCGTCAACCTAACCGGGTGATTCATCAGTGGTATTGGGGGTTTAACGGCCTTTTGGTGAGCTGGCGGGGCTTTCAGTCTACGCACTATTTACGATTTACCCCTCATTTGAGTAACAGTGTCATCAATGGCACTTTTACACTGAAACATCGTAAACAACAGATGACATTATGGGTGAATCGAATGGGACGAGTGACTATGGATAAGCAGTCGATCGACAGTGCTCTGAGTGAGGAGGTGCGTTGACAATTCAATTGAAGCCCTCTGCTTGTGCACCTCCTTGGATAAAGCCTTGGTTGATCTATCAAGCTTCTTTGACGGATCGATTGCGATTGACTTCTGGTGATAGTCAATTATCGGTGTTACGTGGTCGTTGGGATCGCGCCAACACATGGGATAAACATCTGTTCTCAATGGACAAGGGAGTGGTCTTTCATCGTGAGATCATTACCTGGGTGGAGAAAATACCGTGTTGGTATGCGAGAACTATCATTCCAATATCAACGTATCAAGCTTCCCCGAGTTTTTTTGATAAATTACAGGATCATGCTTTGGGGACACTTATTTTTAATGAGCCGAGGATCAAGCGGATCCATATGCAGCATTATCAAATTCAAGCTGAGGGTTCCTTAGAATATAGTTGGGTGCATCGATGGTTGCCTGACAGTCAAGATCCTTTGTGGGTTCGGTTGTCCTTGTTTTCTTTGAGTGCTAATCCCCCCTTTGCATTGGTTGAAATCTTACTGCCTGGGTTGGAGTCTTACGCATGATTCATTGGAAAGGCCTGTTTCGTTTGATGCGGTTTCATAAACCAGTTGGTATCGTGCTGCTCTGGATTCCAACGGCTTGGGCGCTCTGGATAGCCAATCATGGGGCGCCTTCCTGGTCTCTTTTTGTCCTTTTTTTTATGGGGACGGTTTTGATGCGAGCCCTGGGTTGTGTGGTCAATGACTTTGCAGATAGACATTTAGATAAGCATGTGAAGCGGACAAGTAATCGTCCATTGGCGAGCGGAGAGATCAGTGTAGTAGAGGCCTTTATGTGTGCAGGCGTGCTCTCTATAAGTGCGCTGTGGGTTGTTCTGCAATTGCCGTTGAATTGTTTCTATTATGCAATAGTTGCGCTTGCAGTGACCGTATTATACCCGTTTTGTAAACGATTTTTTGTGGCCCCGCAATTGGTATTAGGCCTTGCGTTTTCAATGGGAATTCCCATGGCTTACGCGGCCTCTCAGGTGCCCTTTACACTGGAAATGGGGTTGTTGTTTATTCTCAATGTTGCTTGGATCGTGGCTTATGACACGATGTATGCCATGGCAGACAGGGCAGAAGATCGCCTGATTGGGATCAAATCGACGGCCATTTTATGGGGGCGCCATGATAGGATTATTATTGCAGGGTTGCAGGTTTTCTTTTCCGGGAGTTGGCTTATTCTGGGCGGCATGATGCATGCGAGCATGGCGTTTTATGGATGTTGGATGGCTGGGATAGTAGTGGTGTTATACCAACAGCGACTGATACAAAACAGAGTGCCTGCAGCGTGTCTCAAGGCATTTTCTAGCAATATGGTGTATGGGTTGTGGATGTGGTTGGGTTTGATTGTCGTCACCTGAGTGTTTTTACAAAAGCTATGATCAAGTTGCTGAGCTTGTCTGCAGCGCGGCCTGCGGTGGCAACGACAGAGGCGTGTGAGTGGCTGGTTTGACTGAGCCCTGTGGCGTAGTTGGTGATGATGGCAATGACTGCAACATGCAGCCCACAATGGTTAGCAACCAATACTTCGGGCACCGTGGACATGCCCACGACATCGGCACCTAACAATCGAAAGGCTCTGATTTCGGCGGCTGTTTCATAGTTGGGGCCTAATACGGCCACATAAACGCCTTGGTGAAGAGAAAAGTGTTGTTGCGATGCGATCTCAAGCAGTGAAGCGCGCATGGTGCTGTCATAAGCATTGTCTAAAGGGAGAAACCGAGGACCAAACTCGGCATCGTTAGGGCCTACCAGTGGGTTACTCGGTTGAAAATTGATGTGATCGGTAATCAAGACCAACTCTCCAGGGCCGACTTCTTCTCTTAGGGATCCTGACGCATTGGTGGCTAAAAAATACTCGCAACCCAGTAGCTTTAAAGTGCGGACATAGGTTTTCACTGCGTCATGTGTCGGTCCTTCATACAGATGTGCGCGTCCTTGTAAGCAGATTACGCCAACGCCTGATAGATAACCAGCTATCAATTTGCCCCCGTGTCCTTCTACAGTGGTTTTTGGAAATCCGGGTAAGTCTTCATAAGAAAACGTAATCGCCTCTTCTAAGTGTGAAGCAAACTCACCAAGACCAGAGCCAAGAACAATGCCAAGACGTGGTTTGAAGTTAGGTAAACGGGTTTTGATAAGGGCTGTAGCAGTGTGTGCAGTCATCGTAGGGAGATCCTATCTAGTGAGTGAGTAGGTTACAAGAGTTTCGTCTGGCGGATCATCTGGTCCAGGTAATGCCTCCAATTCATGCTGAGGCATTGGCGCTCTTTTTTTTTGGGGCGAGCCAAGGAAATCCGTGGCTCCTGTTAAAGAAAGTGCAGTTGCACTGTAACTGGAGGATAGCCATTCTCTACCTGTATTGGCTAAATCATCTGTGCTTGTTTTTGGCGCCCCGAGACCGGTTGGAAAAGTGCCCAGGGCTGAACGCCCCCAATAATACAAAGAAGCAACCGTGATGCAAATGCCGAATCCACCTGCCACCGCAAGGAGCGTGAGGGCGATGGGTGGAATGAAGAAAGCGATGGTAGTGGCCACAGCAGTGAGGGCACTGGTACAGGCGACGAGCGTTGCATAACGAAGATATTCAGTTTGTCTTTCGTTGGAGTATTGTACATCATCTTTAGGGGGATTCTGTTGTTTATGATGTTCGCTTATTGCCCAAAGAGAATTACTGACTGTATAAAGCCAAGCGGTGGGGATGATGAGCAGTGGAAATAAGATACATAACACCGTGGCTGTGGTCCCAATGAGGGCTGCCACTTGGTATTGATGTTTGAAGTCCGCAAAGCCATACCATTGGTCTTG
>CAMBHM010000103.1 GCA_945867185.1 Legionella genomosp. 1 | reverse complement strand
TCCATTGCTTATCTTTGTATTGCGAAATTAAACGCTTGAGCTGCGGTAGAGAGTACCCAGTCACCTTTTGTAGATACTCACGTATCGTTGATTTATCACGTTTGCGTAGCTTCAGATAGTTGGTTCGCTTCAGTGTGCCAGCTATCCATTTGTAGCGAGCTTCCTTCGATACATTAAAATCAAGGTTGTCAGCGCTACTCAAAAATGCTTTGATAGCCGCAGGGCTATCCAGTTTACTGTCGTTCATTGTAATCATACACCTTACATATTGAACGACTTCTGCCGGAATAGCCCTTTTTTACCTTATTTCAGGCTCATTTGCATTGGAATCAGCTTTCATTTCAGGGATCATTTTGTATTGGAGTATGCTAGTACTTTACAACATATAACTTTAACGGTATAATATCCATATGAAATGGACAATTTTTTTTGATGATGAGTTTAACTTAGAGTTTGATGAGCTGAATGAAATTGTTCAGAGTGAATGTCTAGCCCATTTAAAAGTTCTAGAAAAATTTGGCCCGGAGCTAGGTCGTCCCCATGTAGATACTTTAAAAGGTTCGAAGTATTCCAATATGAAAGAGCTTCGTTTTTATGCAGATAATGGAGTTTGGAGATTAGCTTTTGCTTTTGATCCAAAGAGGCATGCGATATTACTTGTATGTGGTGATAAATCAGGTGTGAGTGAAAAACGTTTTTATAAAGGGTTGATTAAACGAGCTGACAAGAGATTTGACAGTCATTTGTTAAAACTAAAAATGGGGGTGAATGATGCCTAGATCACTAACTGATAAAATGAATAGCCTGTCAAAAGAAAGACAGGAATTTATTCAAACTCGCGCAAATGAATTAATTGCCGATGAAATGACACTAAGAGATTTGCGCTTGGCCCTAAAGAAAACACAAGAGGATTTAGGAGCGACTCTGCATATGAAGCAAGAGGGGATTTCTCGTCTTGAAAAGCGATCCGATATGTTGATCTCTACTCTGAATAAATATGTTACAGCAATGGGTGGGACTTTAAAATTAATGGCAACGTTTCCTAACAGACCTCCTGTTGAACTTCATGGTATTGCTGATATTGAGTCTGTTCAATCCCATCATGCATGAAGTTAATAGGGCTTATAGTACCTTTTCGTTCCATTGCTTGTCACACCCCAATGTGAGCTTTACTGGATTTTGCATTATGTTTCTTTAACCGGAGGAGATCCCACACGTCTGCAATTTGTGCCAAGCTTTAGATAGTGGAAATCAATCGATATTTACCTTTTTATTGCACGTTTCATCTGAGCTTCGGAGCCTCGTTTGAGGGCATATTTTTCCTTATTGTATCTAGAGCAGCCCTATAATCAGCCCTTGTTTTCATAGACGTGTCGATAACATCCGATTGAAGCAGCAGTGTACGACGACTGAGCCCCATCGCTTTCCATACGGCCGCTACTTTTGAAGACACCGCCACTGTCTCATCACTTTCTAGAAGGTTGGTGATTTCTCCTCGTGGAACCTGTTGCAATGCCTCCAGAATTTTATCTGCTTTGGCATTCATTTTGTAGCTCCCGAATTCGTTCGCCCTGGTACGATAAGACTGTATGATATTTGTCATGGCTGTCATGATTTTTTTGATCTCTTCTTCTTTTCTTAATTTCACTGGATCTTTCATAGAAGTGAGGATTTTTTGCAAGCAACGTTGTTTATTATCAAGCACTTCTTCGGATGTTTCAGAGAGTATCGTGTCTTTATCTAATGTTGTGATCTCCTCTTTTAAAAGCCAGTCTGTGTAGCGTGGAACAAGTGGTACAGTCCAACCAGGTATTGTCTTCGAAATCTTCTCTAACAAGGTCGAATCGATGATATCGCCAACCCCGTTGCCTAATGCTGGGAACTGATTAAGAAAATCAGTGCTTAAGACTAATTCCCGGTATCCTCCCATGACGGGATAACATACAACTGGCTCAAACCAGGGACCTTTTTTATAAATCAAAATATTATTGTTGTTCATGGCGTCATGTTTTTCAAATTCAGTTGGCACATTAACCAAAGAAACATAATAAGCATGGTCTGGTTCATAATCTTGGCTGGCAACCTGAATGCTATTTATCAGAGCCAAACATGCTCGTTTCTTCTCTGTCAGACGACATGATAAATCTAGCGTCCGTTGTATCTCCTCGATTGGATTCGAAGCCCCTTCTGAAAACATTTCCCAAGGAGGTAACAAACGACCGGATGCCTGTCGTGGAGAGAAACGAACGGTTCCTGAGTATTTTAAAGCATCTAAAATAGATGTATTTTCGATAGCCCCATCCGGGCAAGCAAGCATACGTGAATAAATGTCACCCCGGAAGGATTTAGGCCATAACAACTGAAAATCTTGACCGTAATGCCCGGGTATAGTTAGATATACATGGCCATGCTCTTTCACCAGCCATACCTTTGAGCGTTCATTATTAGGGAAGAAAGGTCCAAGTCGGTTCGTTGCATAGAGACCCCCATCAGATTGCTTTTTTATTTCATCAAATGCTCCATCGGATGCCTCTTTTATAGCACCAATCTCTGTAGGAAAGAACGCTTTAAGGGACGGATCAGTTTTACATACGAATCTAGGTTCCTTACCATAACCTTTTTCATAATGATAGATCTTATCTTGGCATAACAAAAATACGGAATTATTAGAAGGGCTGGGGTTATACGTTGGTAGGGTAGTCGCCGTGCATAAGTGATGCTTGATGGTCATAGCCTCTACACGGCAATTATAAGTTTGTGATCGAATATTACATGCTTTTAAAGTCGCTTTGATAACTTGACTGGCCTCCACAAAATTACAAGGGTCCGTAGCAGAGAGTCCCCACGTTGTCCAACAATCATCAAGTGCTCTCTTCTCTGTATCGGAGTCTATCGAGTGACATCGATACTGTCCGTTTGTATCCATGTAACCGATTTGGTAATCATTGTTTTTCCCTTTAAAAAGATACACCCTTCCTAATCCCATCATGGATTTTTTTTCTTCATCAGTTGGCACCCTAGACAGTGGCATTATAGTCAACCCCAAGCGATCATTTTCCAACATATAAAATGCGTTTATATATTCCTTGGATTTTTTTAGCACCATTTGAAGTCCCTTTGCCTGGGCTTCGAGTTTCGATAATTCGGTTTCAGAGTCAATGAGAGTCGTAACGCTATCTAATAATGGCTCGCTAACCGTAAAATTAGGGTCAGGATAGAAAGTACTATGCGCTAAACACCCCTTAAAAAGAGGCTCCTTTCTTAATTGCAATACCATGTCATGACAAAGCTTCTTCTGCATCCGAAGTTTCAGGGCCATTAGGTCCTTGTCTAACTGTTGTTGCAAGTCTTGACATTCCGACAGTGATAACTCAACAAGCCTTTTTTTCTGTCCTACTATCTCTGTTACTGATACGTTTAGTTGGGTACTCAGCGACTCTATTTCTCCTAGCAAAGTTGCACAAGCAAGATAAACTGCTTGATGCGCTGTCGAAAAGGTCAGAATGGGTTTTGCTTGATTCAATACATCCCGAAATGTCGGCAAAGGGGAGAGGTGTCTTTTCTTCGCATAGTCCAATTGGGTTTGAAAAGCCTCCACATAAGAAGCAGCCACACTGGGCAGCAACCCCTCTGATTCTAAAATGGCTTGTTGTTCTTCTCGAGTATAATTTTCCACGATCACCATACGCAACCGTCTGGCAATTGCTGTACTTGGGGCTCTTCTACCTGCCATTGTGATTGGATTTTGTGTGCCTATGTACGTAAGACCAGGATTTCTGGGACGCTCTGCATTAGGTCCTTGTCCCATGTATAAGTTATTCCGAAACTCCTCCATCATCGGAGAACTGTTGATTTCATCCACCAGCACCACCGATCCTTCATGAAAAGCCTGAAGCTCCAGATCCTTTTTTTGTTGAGGATCCATATTTGCAGGCAATCTATAAAAATACTTCTGTGATTGTAACGCATCGGGTGTTAAAGACGATCCAATTTCTGTTGATACCCATTTCTTTTCTTCATAACCTGCAGCAATTAAGCTTGCTATCACAAGCTCACTTTTTCCTTCACCTGGCTCCCCTTCTAAAACAATCCCACCCAATCCACCATATTGTTGTGCGGAATTTCCAGGACTTGATCGTCGTAGTTCTCGAAGAGCTAATAGATCTTGAATCATCTGATGAATAGGCTGGCGAGAGGCAGTGACTAAAAACCCACCCAATTTCTCAGAGTCTGCCTTGGGAGGTGGGCCTGGATTGAATCGATTTGAAAAATCCTGACGCTTGTTTTCCGGAACCAAATGAGCGGTTAAATCATAGGCTACACGTTTTGCCAGCGCGACCAGACTCATCTTAGGATCATCCGGCCTCGGTCGAAGATGGGCCCTACGAATCAGCAGTGCTATCATTTGTAGCTCTCGCGGTGAAATGAGCACTTCGGTTGTTGAATACGCACACAAGCACTCATAAATCTGAAGGATCTGAGCATTGATTTGATTCATCGTTGACTCATCTATCCCCTCTGTCCCCTCGAAGATAGGACACAAGATTTTTTTGTAAATCACAGGCAATGTCAATGGTGAGAATACCACCGCATTCCCATGCTTTTGAAAAAAAGGAGCGAGCTTCCGTTCATCGCCATAACTGATGGGATTGCCCGCAAAAATAATTTTGTGCCGATCCGTTAATGGATAAAGTTTTCCTTTATAAAAGATGGTGGGGGGTTTATTAAACAACCCTTCACACTCGCTCCAGTCTTTATCTTTTAAATTGGCTTCGTCCATAAAAAGATATTTATATCCAGGTTTGTCTGTTTCCTTGATCCAATCCGCTAGTTCCTCGTCCCCATGAAAAACCTTATCTCCTTCCTCACACAGTTCATTGCTTACAAAAGTGGACTTACCAACCCCAGAAATTCCTGCAATGAATACATAGGGAGCATCATGAAGCACCCTGTGTATAGCCTTTTTACGATCCTGGATAAACGTTTCTGTGTCACTATCAGCAGTCATATGATCCAACGGCTTAAATCCCGGAACCCCTCCTGGCAACGTTCGTAACCCCGCCCAGGACCCCTCCCCCAAATGCACATCTTTCGCTCGGGCTTGAAGCACTGGAAACGATTCTGAAGCAAGGTATACGTCTAATCGAGCAGCTTGCGTCTCTCCTAACAATGCCCGCTTGTCTCTAACGTTCACCTGATGCATAGCACGAGGATAATATTGAAACGACGTGCCATCTTCCGGCACCAAGATCAAAGAACCTGTCGTTCTTGTAGCTGAGCTCCTTTCTAGCAACAAAGCCGCTAACATATCAGACAATTCTTTTGAAAATCGACCCTTTAATATGACTTTACCACCCTTTGACAATACATTTTTCAAATAAGAAGGCCGTTCATTAAATAAAAACGCACCCTCATTCACCTCCCCGTCGATACGTTCTAATAGATCAGAAGGACTACACTCCGATACATCGATCACAGTCCAATCAATCTCATCCCGAGTTAACAAGGCTACCGTGGCATCAGGATCGCTGCTTTGAATG
>CAMBHM010000102.1 GCA_945867185.1 Legionella genomosp. 1 | reverse complement strand
AGCTCAAGCCAGGCTTTATCGCCAGCTGTTAAGTTGTCAGCGGCATAAAGTCTGAAACATTGACGTGCTTTATTATAATAGTCATTAAACGGGAAACGCGTATCTCGGTAACGCACCCCTTCCACACTCGTATACTCAATCCCTTTTTGCGCATTCAATTGATGAGGGCTTCCTATCTGCCTAAGTATTGTATTAATAAGCCTATGTTCTTCAATACTGCTTCTTCTCGCACTATTGGCTTCCATCGCTTGACAAGATTTAATAAAATCATGGAGAGCCCTCTCTTCTTTTGGCGATGTGGCGTCTGTTTTCTGAAGTTCGATGGGATGAAGTTTCTTTGATGCTTGATTTGCGTAATACCACTGCATCTCAGGGGTTTCAGGGTGACGGTAACAAACAACACCGTCCGCATTTTCTAACAGAAGAAAGTCTGCATGAGGGGCTCCTGAAGCATCACCCCAAATATCGAATGCTTGTGTGGTTTTTAAGATTTTCTCAAAAGGCCGAGTCGTTGGGTCAAAATCGATTGTGACAATATCAGCCCCACCACCCACTAATTCTTGTGCTTGCTCAATACGTTTTGCTTCTAAGACTTCGGGAAGCGTACGAAGAATCTCCATGGACATGATGTCTTCTAACATTCGGTCATCGGCTAGAAATAGAATCAATTGAAAGGGAGATACTTTATAAAATGCTTGCCCGGCACGGTCCCTCACATCTAATTGTTCGAACAGGGCTTCTGGATGATGCTTAATGAATAGCTGCAGTCTTCCAGGGGCACCTTCTAACACCGCTAGATGTGCTCCAAATGGTTCAGCAAACAATCCAAAGGCAGATCGGTTATCTTTGTCGGTGGCTGCTAATGCCCGAATGTCTTCGGGAGGGAGAAATTCCATAAGTTGGTGTTTCAGTATATATTTAGTTTGCCGTGGCAAATCTTTAAATAGATTGGGTTTTATTGAGTCGCCGCTATCTGAGCCACCACCTCCCCCACCACCGCTTGTAGGAGCCCATGACCCTTCTTTTGATTTGGGCATCATTTTTCTCCAGAAATCATGTTGTAATTTAATTATACACCATCTTGAGAGAAAGTCTGGCAGGTGAAACCGTGGTAGCCAATGGTGCGGCTGAAGCCAATGCGTTGGGGTTAACCACTCAAGTACCTACTCGTGAGGTTTTTTTACCTCTGGCCCACCCAGAAAATTGCAACTAGGTCATCGTTGCGTTGAATTCAAGCATGGCAATCGTTGGCAGTTATTATTAGGAAAGCGCCCGGCAGGCATGGCGATTCGCGCTCTTTCTTGGCTTGGTCCTGAGGCCGCACCCGAAGCACTTAAACATCTCCGCACGAAACTACCTGAATCAGAATGGGAGGCTATGGGCACTGTGCGAGCCATGTTACCAAGCTGGATGGCTAAAGCAGTCAGTGAGGTTATTGCTCATGGCTGAATCATGGTTTTCACTCAGCTCGGAAGATCAGGCTGAAGCGTTGGAGTTCGCCGCATCTCGTACTGGACGCCCAGCTCACTTATTGGAAAAAGACATCTGGCTGGTTTGGGTGCTATCGGCCATCTACAACTCAGAGTTGGCCAATAAACTCACTTTTAAGGGAGGGACATCACGGATTAGTTCAGTGATTTTTTGTCCGGTACGAAACAGTTGCCTACGATCAGATTGCATTCCTGTCGATCCTACTCCATAATCACGCCGACATTCTTCAGGGATCTAGTATGACGGCCTGCTTATTAGATGGTCAATTCGTCGCAAGCACACAGCGGCTGCGTCTAAGAGATGAAATCACAGCCCGATGTCAGGTGCTACACCGTGCCCCTGGTCTTGCAGTCATTCTATTGGGAGACGATCCGGCTTCCCAGATTTATGTCAAACACAAACGCAAAGCCTGTCAAGAGATGGGTATTCAATCATTCGCCTACGATCTCCCAGACAATACCACCCAATCGACATTATTAAACTTGATTGACACCTTAAACCAACTGGACACCGTAGATGGCATCTTGGTACAACTGCCTCTTCCTACCCATATTGATAGCACCTGCGTACTCGAACGCATTCTACCTACTAAAGACGTTGATGGATTTCATCCCTATAACCTCGGGCGTTTGGCACAAGGCAACCCCTTATTGCGACCTTGTACCCCTTATGGAGTGATCCAGCTTCTCACGCATTATGAGATTCCCTTGAAAGGTCAACACGTCGTTGTAGTGGGGGCCTCTAACATCGTTGGGCGACCCATGGCACTTGAGTGCCTACTTGCCAAAGCCACCGTCACCGTATGCCACTCACAAACCCACGATCTAGAACGGCACGTTCGATCTGCCGATCTGATCATCGTAGCCATTGGCAACTATAACGTCGTTAAAACAGAGTGGATGAATACAAAGCAGGTGCTCGTTGATGTTGGCATGCATCGACGATCTGATGGGACACTCCATGGCGATGTGGACTTTGCAAGCGCAAAAAATACCGTCGGCTACCTCACGCCCGTCCCAGGCGGTATCGGTCCTATGACCATCTTAACCTTGCTGCAAAACACATTGCTGGCCTTTGATAGGCATCACAAATCATAACCACCATCGATTTTCGACCAATCAAACTCACCCAAGAGTTCATCGTCTAGATCTTCTTTCAAACGTTTTCGCTCTAACCGTTCCTCTAATTTGCATCGTACTTCTTTACGATGCCTCAACTGATCGCAATCCTCTTCTTCTATGAGATCAGGAAAAGACGGCGTATACTCACGACCTTTATGTAAATCCATTTTGCGCTCCCTATATCAACTATCTACTCTCGAAGTATAGTTCAAAAAAGGAAATCCACATGCTCAGTTACCAACATGGCTATCATGCCGGGAATTTCGCTGATCTCCTCAAGCACGTGACATTAACACGCCTACTGACCTACCTCACACAAAAAGAAAAGCCCCTGTTTTATTTAGACACCCATGCAGGACGAGGCTTATATGATTTGAATGACCAACAAGCGTTAAAAACAGGCGAAGCACAAGTTGGAATTGAATTGCTCTGGAATCAACGCGCGCACTTATCGCCTGTTTTTCTGCCCTATCTGAATACTATTTTGAAAAAAAATGGAACCACTTCCCCCTTGAAACCCGATCAGGTGCTGCGTTATTACCCAGGCTCCCCCGCTTTGGCTTTAGAACTCCTACGACCTCAAGATAGACTTTGGTTCAACGAATTACACCCCACCGAATATAACGCCTTAGAATTGCTGCCGCGACTAGGCAAACATGTGACCATGAGCCCAGAGGATGGACTCACCGCACTCCATGCGCTGCTTCCGCCACCAGAACGTCGAGGACTGATTTTTATCGATCCTTCCTATGAAATAAAATCTGATTATCGAACAATCCCTGAAGCAGTGCATGCCGCCTATAAACGATTCAGCACAGGCGTCTATTGCGTTTGGTACCCCATCCTTGATCGCAAAGTACACGGACAACTCACCCGTAGATTCGAACAGATTGAAGCATCTAACCCCTTGTGTATCGAGTTTTATAAATCCAAAACCCTTGGTGAAGATCTGCAAGGCACAGGACTATGGATCCTCAATGCGCCTTATGTACTGCAGGCAGAGCTCATTGAAGTCATGAACCAGTTAAAAAAGATCATCCATCCTGGACGTTCCTTTTACCTTGTTAACCCTTGAAGAGAAATAGTAGACTGCTATCCCAATGCATTGAATCAGGTCATCCTTTTGAAAGGTCTTGTTTTACTTTTAACGCTCTTTCACGTTCTCTACGCAACGGCCGCCCCTAATGTCTGGGATGTTCTGCGGCAACAATTTTCCATTAACCATGAGTCCACACACCCTGCGGTACAACATCAGATCCGCTGGATCGTCTCTCACCCTGGATATATCGAACGAGTGGCCCGGCAATCGGAACCTTACATTTACCACATCGTGACCGAAATCAAAAAACAAAACCTCCCGGGAGAATTAGCGCTCATTCCCATGATTGAAAGCTCCTACAACCCCTTTGCTTACTCCGGTGTGGGCGCTGCAGGCCTTTGGCAATTGATGCCCGGTACAGGGACCGAACTTGGATTAAAACAAGACTGGTGGTTCGATGGGCGCCGAAGCATTGGCCCCTCTACCCTAGCTGCTCTACACTATTTATCTTCTTTACATGACGCATTCTACCAAGATTGGTTGCTTGCTTTTGCAGCGTATGACTTCGGAGAAGGGGCCTTATCAAGACTCATCAAATCCAGTGGGCTCTCTAAACCACAACTGCAATTTTGGTCCCTCAAGGTACCAGAAGAAACGAAAGCCTATATCCCACGATTATTGGCTTTGGCTGAGATCATTCAAAATCCTGAGCGCTATCACTTACAACTACCAGACATTCCCCATGCCCCTTATTTTGAAGAGGTCACTATCGGCACTCAAATCGATCTCAACCACGCAGCAAAACTAGCCGGCATTTCCTATAAAGAAATGATCAACCTCAATCCTGGCTTTAATCGATGGTCAACCGCCCCGAACCAGCCTTATAAATTATTAATCCCCAAAGCCAATGTCGATGATTTCAGTAGAAACTTAGCCATGGTCCCTGCTGATCAACGCCTACACTCCTCTCGCAAACACGCCTCGCGCCCCATCACTACGCTGACGCCTCGCAGCTTACCTGCAATTCGCTCTCCAGCGCTGAAGCCACGGGACATCGATAAAGGGCAAACAATGATCCCTCGTTTCACTCAAGCACCCTACTATAAAGTCATTCACATCGTTCAAATAGATGAAACCCTATCCACCTTACAGAAAAGATACGGACTAACAGAACATGATCTACTCACTTGGAACCACCTCAATACCCAGCTCCCCCTGCGTCCAGGACAACCCCTGATCATTTGGAAACGAAGTACCCCGCCTGCTCTCTATGTTGTACAAGCACACGATACCTTAAGCGGCATTGCCAACCGTACTCATACCAACCTAAGAGCCCTACTCGCTTTGAATCCAAGCATCCGCAACAATACCCTCATTCTTGGTCAAACAATCAGATTGGGATAAATAGCACTCTCCTATGCTATACTTTCCTTACAATCACTCTATAGCTAGCACTCATCCATGAAACTACTGTTTGATTTTTTTCCTATTCTGCTTTTTTTTATATGTTATAAATATTTTGGAATCTATCCTGCAACGGCTGTTGCGATGATTGCCTCCTTAGTACAAGTGATCTTTCAACGACTAAAACACCAACGCTATGAACCCATGCATCTCATCAGCATGGCCCTCATTCTAGTCTTAGGCGGCGCCACCTTGTTTTTTCATAACCCTTGGTTCATTAAATGGAAACCAACTGGCATCTATTGGATAGCCTCCATCGTGTTTATTGCCTCCTCTTGGATAGGTAAAAAACCAGTCATCCAGAAGATGATGGATGGCAATGTGACGCTTCCTGAGGCCATTTGGCACCGCTTAAATACCGCTTGGGCCTTTTTCTTCATCCTCATGGGAAGCTTGAATCTCTACGTAGCCTACACGTACGATACAGATGTCTGGGTAAATTTTAAATTATTTGGTGGAGCCGGGCTCACCTTATTATTTGTGTTCATACAAGCGCTATA
>CAMBHM010000101.1 GCA_945867185.1 Legionella genomosp. 1 | reverse complement strand
TGATCATCAGTTGATCGATGAAGGGCTCTTGATTTACTTTAAAGCGCCGCATTCTTTCACTGGCGAAGAAGTGATTGAGTTTCAAGTTCATGGAGCACCGGTGGTTCTCGATCACTTGTTGCAAGCTTGTGTGGCGCTGGGTGTGCGGCTTGCACAACCAGGTGAGTTTTCATTGCGAGCCTTTCTCAATGATAAAATTGATTTAACACAAGCTGAAGCCATCGCAGATCTGATTCAAGCCAATACACAAACGGCAGCCCGCATGGCACTTCGATCGCTTCAAGGTGCCTTTTCTAAAAAAATAAACGCATTAGATGAACAACTGATCGATTTACGTTTGTTTGTGGAAGCATCGATTGATTTCCCAGAAGAAGCGTTGGATTTTATTAATAAAGGCATGGTTGTTTCAAAACTTGAGCACATCATGAAAGCATTGGATGCGATCCGAGCTACCGCCTCTCAAGGGGTGATGATTAGAGAAGGCCTTTCTGTGGTGATTGCAGGACGTCCTAATGTCGGTAAATCAACTCTCATGAATGCATTGGCTTGTCGTGATGTAGCGATCGTGACCCCGATAGCCGGAACGACCCGAGACGTGATGCGCGAGTTGGTGTTATTGGATGATTTACCGGTTCATTTGATTGATACCGCTGGTCTAAGAGAGACAGACGATCCTGTGGAGCAAGAGGGCGTTAAACGTGCCTGGCAGGAGATCAGTCGTGCTGATTGTGTATTGATGGTCAATGATGCAATGCATCCTACAACGCCCCTCTATGAGCTCAGTAGAGCTGTTCTCGCACACCTACCACCAGAGGTGCCCATGATTACTTTGTTTAATAAAATAGATGCACTTCATAGTCCAGCGACACGTCAGGATAAAACAATCTATTTGTCTGCTCAATCTGGAGAGGGGTTACCTTTGCTGATAGCTTGTATCAAAGAGGTTGTAGGACTTTCTAGTTCAACAGAAGGGCAGTTTTTAGCAAGAAGACGTCATATCCAAGCGTTGGATCTGGCAAAAGAACATATTATGACAGGGCTGCATCAGTTAAAGGTGCATCGAGCCCTAGAACTGTTGGCAGAAGATTTACGGTTGGCACATCAATCACTCAATGATATTACTGGCGTTTTTACTTCTGATGATTTATTAGGAAAAATTTTTTCTAGTTTTTGTATAGGAAAATAAAAGTTCGAACCAAACAATCTGTAATAAAATTATACAAACATCTTGTTATGTGCAACAAAAAATGATATCGTGTACACTTTAAATCCTTTTTCTTAGGATATGAAGATGTCTACTGCGTCAGATAGTGTGTTTTTAACGGATAAAAGGGCTTTTTTTGAAACAAAGCCTTCTCATTCCTATCAAGACATTGTGCAGTTGGCTCAAAAAAAACAGTATCGATTTTTAAAAGAACAACAAGACGTTCTTGAACAAGAGTTTGCACATTTATTGGAAGGTCTTCATAAAGAAAAAGAGAATAAAGACATCGAGATCTATTGGTTGTATTGCTATTATTGTAGCGAATTGTTAAAAAATTATTACACAGCCTATGGTAATCAAGACAAAGTCAACCAGTATACCTCACAGTGTGAGGCGTTATTGTATCGTTGTCAAAATGGAAAATTTAAAGAGAAGGTCGTTCAAACACCCCTCCCAATGGGCGATCAATTCCTCGCTGATCTGAACGCTATTATTCATATTCCAACGCGCACTTCAACGCTTAAAAAAGCAGTAGGAAGCTCGAGTATGCTTCGGTTGCAAGTGGTTTTTTCTCGATTGACCGTGAAGTCTTCGTTATTGGTTTTACAAGAATTGCAATGGCTTGAAAAACTGGACCAAGTGTTAGGACGCCCCACGGATATAGAGGGTATGGTGGCTGTAATGAATGCACCAGCAGGGATCTTAAATGTTCTCAGTGTGGGGTTTTTTGCTGCTCGACTGCTCATCAATAGTGCTATGATTTTGAAACATACGTTTTATCCTTCCAAAAAGGAACAAGATATAACCAATTGGGAGCGATTTGTTAGAGAATTATCATTGCGACAGTATCAACTGGGAAATGATCTGGTATGGGGAACGGTTAATTTATTAACCAATTTTACGTTTGTTTTACAGTTGTCTGCACCGGTGGCCAGTTGGTTGACCTCAGGGTTCTTGGTGTTTGATGCAGCTTGGTTATTGGTTCAATGGGTCCGGAGCTTGAAAGAATATCAGATCAAACGAGATCAGTATCTTCAAGAAAAACAAGAGTTATTGACAGGCGGCGTTTCTGAAAAGGATGTCAAAATCCAACTATTGATGCATCAGTTACAAGCGCTCGAGGTGGAATGGACTGAGAAAAGTGCGAGTTGGTTATTTTGTGTTGGGGCTGCGGCTTTTTTATTGGCAGGGTTTACAGCGACATTGTTACTGACCACGCCAGCTGCCATCCCGCTTTTTTACTTGGTGTGCACCCTTGCGGTTGCCATGTATTTTAGTGCGGGGCAATTTGCAGAACATCAGAAGCAATCATGTTTGCTGCAACAATGTCAGGCAAATAACGGTAGTGTCGCATTGGTTACTCAGCAACAAGAAAAACAACAACAAGCTAGAAATGAGTTTATCATTGCCATGATCAAAAACACCGTCATGCCCTTGTTGATAGTTACAACGTTTGCCATCTGTTGGCAAGCTGCATTGGTGCTGACCGTGCTATATATCGGTTATGAGTGCTCGAAGAAGTATCGCGAAGATAAGCCATTAAAACCAGCTGCACCAATTGAGAAGTTGCCAGCAGCAGCTTCTGCTGCTTGTTGAAATCGCTTGTAAATGATTACTCCGAATACATAGCAAGTACCGCCGCAATGTCTTGCTTGCTTAAGTGATCTCGCTGTCCAATATCTGTTCCGTCAACCCAGGGTATAATGGTTTTTTCTCCATTATTTGAAAAAGCATACGCCGAATAATGCATGATGGATTCGTAATCATAGTCCCCGTAGTCTATACCGTCCGTCAAATGTTGATCAAAGTTAAAACGATGATCCGGATCAATATTTTCCCATAGAATGCGGACATAATGGTCCCGATCAGCTCTGGATTGCTCATGCCATAATCCGAGTGCATGGCCAATTTCATGTACGGTCGTCATGGTGTGGCAGCGGGGCGCTAATACAACAAGTTGTGGGCCCTTTTGTCGTCCGACGTAGGAGGCACAGATCATAGTGCTGGGTACAAAGGAGAGATAATCGGGGTATTGATCCCGATTGTTGTCATTTAATTCAATGAAATGAATCGAAGCTTGTTGGCGCCAAATCGCCATGGCTTTAAGAGCGGCAACCTGATTGGCAGCAGGTAACTCGTTTGAAAACTCAAATGGAATGATTTTGTTCGGCCATCGCCCGCCCCCTAGTTTGGGTAAAATGGAAGCGCGTTTTTTTGAGAGTTGAGATAAAGTCCCTACTAAGAGATCTTCTTCAACGAGCGCAAATCCCTCTTTTTTCTCAAAGACCAAGAGGCGGCTGCCAAGGACAGGATCAGCGATGGTGATCTGTCCAAGAGTGACCGCATGCACGATAGAAGATAAGAAACCAAGTGCGAGGACTGTACAGAAGTAAGAGAGCCTCTTCTCTTTAGTCCTGGAGAGAAAGGGGTTCATAGGGGGATGAGGGGCTATAAGTGATCGCATTATTTGAATTCCTTTTGTAAAGTTAACGCAAGCGCATACAATTCGTTTTTAGGGTGATCTGATAATTGACTGGCAATTTTTACGGCTTGTTTCAAAGGTAGTTCTGCTAATAAAACCGATAACAACCTGTCCTCAGAAGACAAGGAAGGTTTAGCGGCCCTTGGGGGAAGAATGAGTACAAATTCGCCTTTGGTATGCCTTGGATCGGCTAGTAACCAAGTTTTGATTGAGCCAATGGAGCCTGACATAAATCGTTCAAAGGTTTTGGTTAATTCTTTAGCCAGAACGATTTCTAAAGTGTCTCCAAACACTTGAGCCAAATCATCCAAGCACTCTAGGAGCCGATGGGTAGATTCATAAAAAACAAGTGTGTGTTCAATGGATTGAAGCGATTGTAATGTGTCTACCCGAGCAGATCGCTTTGCGGGTAGAAACCCATAAAAAGAAAACGACTCACAGGCAACCCCAGCTGCTGATAAAGCCGTGATGAGGGCACAAGCGCCGGGAATGGGTATGACCGGAATGCCTTTGGCTTGCGCTTGATGTACCAGGGGATAGCCTGGATCACTGATGAGGGGCGTACCTGCATCACTTATCAAAGCGCAAGTTGTTCCGGCTTCTAATCGTGCTATGATCGCGCCACTTTGGCTGGCCTCATTATGAGCGTGCAACGATAACATGGGCTTTTTTATACCTAAAGCGGTTAGTAGTGGTCGTGAGTGTCGAGTGTCTTCTGCTAAGATAAGATCCACGGTTTGTAACGTAGACAAGGCTCTAAAGCTTATATCCTCGCGGTTTCCGATGGGGGTTGCAACGATGTATAATGTGCCTATGGGATGAGTTGACATGATGTAGGGTACCTTGTTCTTACGTGACAGCATCGTTTAGATTGTATACACTGACTATCATGGGTGCCTAGCCACCCGACTTTAAAGAGGGTAGCATGACTTGCTGTTTTATCACATGATTTTAAGATATTTACCGAATGCGTTAACATTGGTCCGATTGTTTTTGATCGTACCTTTTTTAATGTTTTTATACCACCACGATTATGTGAGTGCGTTCTACGTCTTTATTCTAGCGGGCTGTACGGATGGCTTGGATGGATGGTTGGCCAGGTATTTTCATTGGCAAAGTTTGTTTGGATCATTTGTCGATCCCTTGGCAGACAAATTACTCATCGCGTCTAGTTTTATTTCGTTGGCACTGATTGGGATCTTGCCCTGGTGGTTAGTGCTGTTGGTGTTTTTACGCGATCTCACTATTTCTTTTGGTGTACTTGCTTGGTATTGGTTTGTGCAACGTAAACTAGATTTTAAACCAACAATATTAAGTAAAGTCAACACGTTTTTGCAATTGATGCTATTAACTTTGTGTTTGTTTGAGCTCGCCTTTTTTAAATTCGCGTATTATTTGGTGGATGTCTTGATTATCATTACAGCCATCACAACGGCCAGTACGTATTTAGATTATGTGTGGACATGGGGAAAAAGGGCATGTATCGATCCCAAACGCACGATATGAACCGGCAGTTGGCCCTGGCGATACAACTCAATGATGAGGCCACCTTCGATGAGTTTTGTTGGGGGGAGGCGTCTTTGTTGCAGCAGCAACTGTGCCTGATGTTATCAGGAGAGGGTGAGCATTTTATTTATTTGTGGGGTGTTGCTGGATCGGGTAAGTCACATCTTTTACAAGCTTGTTGTCAAACGGTAAGCTCACCGCGATCGGCGATGTATTTACCATTAAAATTGCTTTTAGAGTGGGGGCCAACGGTTTTAGAGGGGTTAGATGATCAAACATTGATAGCCATTGATGATTTAGAGGTCATAGCGGGTGTTGCTTTGTGGGAGGAGGCGGTTTTTCATCTCTATAACCGAATTCGTGATCAGGGGACAGCAAGTCTGCTTATTTCAGGTACTATGCCGCCGCCTGCATCACCCATTCAGTT
>CAMBHM010000100.1 GCA_945867185.1 Legionella genomosp. 1 | reverse complement strand
GATCAAATTGTTTCAGCAAGCGATTGACATCTTGGATTTGTGTGCCAGAACCCAAAGCAATACGGCGTTTTCTTGAACCAAGAATAATTTTTGGAATACGACGTTCTTTGGGTGTCATGGAGTTGATGATGGCAATGGTTTGCCCAAGGGCTTTGTCGTTGATCTGCCCTGCGGTCTTTTTGGGTAAATCACCCATCCCGGGCAACTTACTCATCATCCCAGTGACGCCCCCCATTTGGTTCATTTGTAATAATTGATGTTTAAAGTCTTCGAGATCAAAATTGTTCCCTTTTTTAAGTTTTTTTGCGAGTTTTTCTTGAGCAACTTTATCTGTTTTTCGTTCTACTTCTTCAATGAGCGACAGAATATCACCCATACCCAATATGCGTGAGGCCACACGTTCCGGATGAAAAGGTTCAAGGGCTTCAATTTTCTCACCGATCCCCATGAATTTAATGGGTTGTCCGGTGATATATTTAACAGAAAGAGCAGCACCTCCGCGGGCATCGCCATCTGTTTTGGTAAGAATGATCCCAGTGAGGGGCAGGGCTTCATGAAAAGCCTTTGCCGTATTGGCGGCATCTTGGCCGGTCATGCTGTCCACGACAAAAAGGGTTTCGATGGGATTTGCGGCATGATGAATGGCTTTGACCTCTTTCATCATAGCCTCATCGATGTGCAGGCGGCCTGCCGTATCGATAAGAAGGACATCGATGAATTGTTTACGAGCAGCATCCAATGCTTGATGTACCGTGGAGACGGGAGACTCGAGGGGATCGGTTGGAAAGCATGCAACGTCAAGATCACGAGCTAGGAGTTCAAGTTGTTTGATAGCAGCAGGCCGATATAGGTCGACGCTTACTAGTAGAACCTTTTTCTTTTCAACCTCTTTCAGATATCGTGCCAATTTGGCAGTCGTGGTGGTTTTACCTGATCCTTGTAAGCCTGCTAGTAAAAAAACAGCAGGGGGCTGGGTGTTGTAGTGTAGTTCAGATCGAGTGGCCCCCATTAATTGGACCAGTTCCTCATGGATTATTTTAAGGAGTGCTTGATCAGGGTTTAGAGTACTGGCGACTTCCTGGCCGATGATTTTTTGTTTTACTTCTTCAATGAACGCTTTGATAACGGGCAGGGCGACATCAGCTTCAATGAGCGACAAACGCACATCACGGAGTGCTTGTTGGATATTTTCTTCAGTAAATCGTGCGTGACCACGCAAGGTTTTGAAGGTTTTGGCCAGTCGTTCAGTTAGACTATCAAACACGATTGAGTTCTCACTATTAGGAAGAGTGGTTGCAGCGCAGATCATATCTTTTTTTGGTTCATATTGCATCATGCAAAGGCAAGATTATCTTTTTTTTTTTTTTGTTATGATGAGCTTCTCTTTAAGGTTAAGGACGATCAGTGCAACTGCCTCTGTCTACATTGTTGTGTGTTTTATTGGCCTTGATCATTTTGTCTGGGTTTTTCTCAAGTGCTGAAATTGGGATGATGTCGTTGAATCGGTATAGGCTTCGACATTTGGTGAAGAAACATCACAAGCAAGCTGTTCGAGTGAATCAATTGTTGGCACGGCCAGATAAGTTACTCAGTGTTGTGTTGATTGGAAATACATTGGCCAATATCGTGGCCTCTACTGTAGCGACTTTGATAGGGCAACGATTGTACGGTGATATGGGCGTTGCGGTGGCAACCGTATTATTGACCTTGGTGGTCCTGGTATTTTCAGAAATGACGCCCAAAACGCTGGCTGCCCTTCATCCTCAGAAAGTAGCGTTTGCTTGCTCGTGGCTTTTGATGGGTTTGCAGATGATGTTTGCACCGTTGGTGTCTCTTATCAGCTGGACTGCCAATGGTATCTTACGCTTGCTGGGTGTGTCTTTAGATGAGGCACATAAGGATATGTTATCAGGAGAAGAGTTGCGTTCGGTAGTGCATGAAGCCGGTGGTTTGTTGCCGATAGAGCATAAAAGCATGTTGCTCAGTTTGCTTGATTTAGAGCAGGCGCGTGTGGAAGATATCATGGTCCCTAAGGCTGAGATCGTGGGTATTAATTTGGAACAGCCATGGCATGAGTTGCTGGTGCAATTGGAAATGTCACAACACACGCGCTTGCCCCTTTATCGAGATACGATTGATCAGTTGGTGGGGATGATTCATTTGCGCAGTGTGTTGAATTTGGCGTTAGAAGAGCGCTTGGATATGGATAATTTGTTAAAAATTGCGGAGGCTCCGTATTATATTCCAGAAGGCACCTCGCTGAATGTGCAAATTATTCATTTTCAAAAAATGAAACGACGCAGTTGTTTTGTGGTAGATGAATATGGTGATCTGCAAGGATTGGTAACCATGGAGGATATTTTGGAGGAGATAGTCGGGGAATTCACAACGGATATTGCGGCTCTCAGTAAAGATATCACGCCTGAGGAGAATGGCTCGGTGATGGTGGATGCAAGTATTACACTGCGTAATTTGAATCGCTTGCTGAGCTGGCGGTTGCCGTTGATAGGCCCACGAACCTTGAGCGGCCTTATCATCGAGTATTTAGGTTATATTCCGCCGGCTGACTGTTGTTTGAGAATTAAAAATTATCAGATAGAAGTGTTGAAAGTCGGAGACAATACTATTAAAAGTGTACGAATGGTGAAGGTTGCGAAGAAGCGGTAAGCGAACCGCTTTGATAAAAAGTATTGAGGGTGTTTAGCATCGATTTCGCGGGGGAGTGGGTTGCAAAGTCACTCTCCCTCTCATCGGTCCATTGACCTGTTTTGAGGTTCAATGTGACCGGCAGGTATCCTGCATTGTCAGGATATAAGGCCACGATCCAGTCTCCTGCAATGACGGCATATAATTTAAGGGCATCAAGGGCCGATAAGCTTTCTTCTCGAAGTTGAATCTGATTGTTGTTTGAATTGACTTCAAAAAATTGTTTCGCGAGTTGTTGGGCCTTTTCTTGTGTTAAAAATTGGTTCGGGAGCATGCCGCTTTCTAAGATAAAAGTGCGCTTCGGGAGTGGTATTGGGGGCCCTTTCAGGGAATGTATTAAGGATATTCCATCTGTGTGTGAGGCTGGGTAGCCTAGAAAGTCTAGTACGGTTGGCTTGATATCAATCAAGGCGACGCGTGTGTCGATTGTCTGTGGTAAATTGGAGGGGCGATCATGCTTGAATATCGTAAACGCAAGCAAGCAATGGTATTGATCGGGGCTGAGTAGATCAGATCCATGTCCAACGCTCATAGTCAGTTCAGTAGATGTTTTGCGCTTTAAATAATCAGAAAAAGGTGACGGATGGTGTCCTTGATAGGCATCGAGACTCGTTTGTCGCGATCCGGGTTCATAGAAGGCTTCGCCATGGTCACTCAGGAAGACAACGAGGCTATTGTTTAAGTAGCCATGTTGCTCTAGGGCTTGTAGAAAAGAGGACACTTGTTGGTCGACACGGCGAATAGCGGCTAAATAGAGTGTAACGCGGTTCTTGACACTATACTCATTGTTGACTTCATCCGGTGTTGAGGAAGCAAATGCGTAAGGCCAATGCGGCAATGTAAAGTGGACCGCCATAAATAGAGGTTGGTTGGGGTTGGTTTGTGTTAGTGTTTGTTGTAAAGCGTGATCAAATGACTCTGGATAATAGGTGGTATAGCTTGCACGATTGAGGTGATTGTAGGGGAATAACCAGGCGCCTACGGCGCTGTTGATGAGTAAGTTACTGAGTGGAAAATCATTAAAATGTCCTAACAGGAAGTCATTGACATCTAATTTGGGGCCAATGATTTGTTGAAATCCAAATTCTTCCCCCAGTGCGTTGAACTGCCGATCGTCTGTTGCAAAAATCGTTTGGTACTTTTTGTTTTTTAATATAAAAGCAAGACTTTTTGAGCTTTGTACCCGTGTACTAGGCATGAGGTTGTAGCGCGCTTGATGATGGAAAGGGTAGAGGCCAGTAAGAATAGTTGTCCAGGCGGGGTAGGTGTGGGCTAGAGGGCTGATGGTTTCTGTAAATAACACGCTGGATTGACTAAGATGATGAAGCGTGGGGGTATCTTTGGCATTGATTCGACGGGGGCTGAGCGAGTCTATACCAATAAAGATAAGGTGGGGTTGCGTGCTGTGGTTTTTGAATAGAGGGGGGGGGTAATAGGTCTCGTGTATAAATAGCACAAGAATCAATAACCCACCCCCCAGTGTGTATTTTGGATAACGCTTGGTTAAAAGAAACAGACAGTTAAGGATGAGTAGGCCCAATAGTAGACTGGATAGTAGTAATAGGCCTTTGAGCGCTTGGAGGGGGAGGGCTGGCAATAGGAGTTGGTTGAGGCGGCTTAAAGGGAAAAAATAATGGTTGGTACTGAGAAGGAAGCAAAGGGTCAGTGACCAGATGCCTATTAACAAACGATCGAGCGTTTTTTTTCTTAGGGTATATGGTGACAAGCCTACAAGGAGCGCGGTCTGAAAGAGGGCCAAAAGCAAGTATAGGGCAATGTGAACCAATAAAGTTTGGAGTAGTATTCCATAAACGGATAGGGGTAATGGAATGGTATGAAGGAAGGTCTGATGCTTTGAGAGAATAAGGGCAAGTTGTAGGGTGAAAAAAAGGCCATTAAAAAGGGAGAATTGTGTGAACCAAGTCAGTGTCTGTGATCGGGTATGATGGTTCATGTTGTGGAAGGGATGGTACTGTTTAAATGCCAGTTATACATATAGGTATCGACAGTTTTGACGGTTTTTAATCGTTGGCGCAAGATCTCTTTGGCATAGATAGACAGATGGGTGATGAGGTAGGCTTCGGTACCACCAAAATCATCTAGATACCAATCGTAGAGCTTAGAGGCGATGAGCTTGCCATCAATCACTTGAACGCCTCGTAGTGAATTGATGTAATGGAAGGCAGCTTGGTTGAGTTGCGCCTCTATTTGGTCACCTTGGAACGCTTGTTTGCTGAGGTTGGCTGCGCCGAGTGTTCCATCATTCAGAGCATAATGCGTCCTGGGATCGTTCCAGAGGGGTCGAATAATTCGATTTTGAATATCATCCAGGGAGAGCTGGGTGTTCGCAACTGTGATGAGATTCGATCCCCAAGGCCCGACGCTGAATAGTCCAGGAGAAATGTTTACGTCTTGAACGGTTTCGATGGGGTAATTGTCAGCAACAATCTGAACGACTAACGCGTTGTACAAATTGATCCAGAAAGCAAGTTGTTCGTTTCGAGAATAGGTACTGATAGGAATTAAAGACAGTCGTTGGGTATATTGTTTGAGTAAGGCTATGTCTGATTTGCTGAGGTGTGGGTAATCCACCAAATGAATGCCTTCTTCATTGGTAATAACACAACGTGTTAAAAAAGTTTGCCATTCTTCATGCGAGATGAGGGTTTTAGAAAGAGGATTATTCACCTCCCATTGTGGCCAGAGGTGTTTATGAAAGGAGGCTGAAGCGATCAGAGGAAAGAGCAGCAAGGAGATCAATAAGAGGGCGACTCGTTTCATAGGGGGTACATCGCTTCTAGTGTCGCTCTATTGCGTAGTGCGGTACTGATGGTATGACTATCTAAATATTCTAATTCACCACCTGTTGGGATGCCATGAGCCAGTTGTGTGATTTGAATAGGGAGTTCGGATAACAGTGCTTTGATAAAATGGATGGTGGTTTGTCCTTCTATGGTGGGGCTTAAGGCCAAAATAACTTCTTTGGTAGTTTCACGCGTGACCAAGGCATGCAGTTTTGGTAAGTGGATGTCGTCAGGCCCTATGCCATCT
>CAMBHM010000099.1 GCA_945867185.1 Legionella genomosp. 1 | reverse complement strand
TGCTCATTGAGCTTTTTCCAACACCAGCCCCAGGAATGCAATGATTAGAGTATTAAAAAAGGCCTGCGAAACACTTAAAGCTGCCCTTACAACGATCGGAGGTCAATCATTCAGCTTCGAGGCGAGCCTACCTCCCGGACCTTACTCAGAGAACGCCTTGCGAGCCTTGTGGACTATTGCAGATATATTTGGTAATGCTGCTGAAGAGGGAGGCCTACGAGGTCGCCTTACTTTACTCAAGCAGAAAGCCATCACGACAGCCCGCTTCGTTGATCTAGATCAAGGCGCTCGGAATGGCACACCAATCCTCGCTGATGACAAAACCCTTCAACTAGGGGTTGTCATGCGGATTTTTCTAGAAAAAATGGTAGGTGACACTGACACAATAGATTTTTTTACTCCTCCAACACTCACACGCTCTAGACTTGCAGAAGAGGAACGAGATCCTATTGGAACATTTAGAACGATCAGTGCCTTATTAGAGACAAGAATTGCTGCCTATATTACTGCTCATCCAGTACTTGATCCCGTCGTGATAGCGTGTCCATCCAGTATACAAAATACTACCAACACGCTTTCACTTGTAACTCCTCTTCCTGACACAGCCATGGCCTGTACCTCTCTACTTCTTGAAGTAGAGAGGTACAAAGAACGTCTTCGTAGCACGATCGAGTCACAACGCGCATGGCTTGCATCAACCGCTTTCTTACAGGACTATCCTGAAGCAGAGACTCAATATTCTCAGTATGTAAGCGATAAAAATAAATGCCGCGACGAACTACAAGCCTCTAACACGACTTTACAACCTCTCTTGGATCAATTACCCGGCCTCCATCAGATTATTCAAGACAAACAAGAAACGCTATCTCGACAAGCGCTAGCGGGCGAGACAGCAAGGTTGTCTGCTCTTGCAGCAGCAGAAGCATCAACACTTGCAGCCAAGACTGAGGCAGAACAGGCTTTTGGAGCTGCAAGAGCAGTGCCGTCTATCGACTATGTCACGCCAATGAGAGAAAGAGTGCGGGTGCTAAGGACACAACAAGACGCTCTTTCTCGCATGGGGGATCACATTCTTTTACAACCTGCTCCCGAGGATCTTGCTTGTTATTTGAGTCTTGTAGGAGAAACCAATCGACTAGATGTACTTGCTAGATATGCCATTGAAAATCCTATTCGTTCAAAACTGAAAACAAAATATAAGGGCGCCGTTGAGGCCCTGTCAGCGCAACTTCAGACTATCTTAGGTAAGTTAAACGATGAGCTTCGTATCAATCAAGACAACGCCTCCACCACTATCCCTGAAGGTGCTACTGAAGGAAGCCCCTATCATTTACGTCAAGCATCGATTGAGCACCAAACACGATTGGCTGGCCTTCAAGCACAATTGGATCGTACTACGACAGCTCACCAAAAAGCCCAACTCGATCATGCATTAACTCAGTTTGAATATAAACTTCAAGAAGTCAACCAAGATAGCGCGACGTGGGCCTCCATGACAACCTGGCAAGAGACTCAACCTACTCCAGACTCCCTACTCCAGGCGCTTGATGCGTTCCCTGATCTAGCAGCATTTAGAGATCGCAGATCTAAAGCTACACAGCTATACGCGGCACTACAAGCCAAAAAAGCAACTTTGTCTGCGCCACCGAGTGTTGAGCCACCCGCACCTATCGACCCCATGATCGCCCTCATGAACCAGTATTTTGGAGAAAGCTCAGAGGAACTCGGAGGTGTATTTGGAGCTTATCTGAAAGAGAACCCGCTCAAACCTCGGGATCTATGGAGCAAATTCTTGGCCTTGTGTTTTGGATGTTTTACACATCAAACAGAACGTCAAAAACGGGAGGGTTGTATTCGCGCACTTAAGCAAGTGGCGAGGACCTATCAAAGCGATCCTTCAAAGGAGACCCGACAAGCGGTCATCGATACTGTTCAAAACGGTACCACAAGATGCACGCCAAGAGCACGAACAGGGTACTCTGGGTATGAGAGATCCTTGCATTCCAAATTCATTGCATTTAAAGATGGGTTGCAGTCTATGAACCGTCTAGGCGTTGGAGTGTACCGCTTCTCCAATGTTCCCTAAAATACGTCAGGAATTTTTTGTCCCGGATTCAATGTCTAAGATCCAATACTGACATAACACTGCTTCACACTTACAAAAACAGACTGATTCAGATGTAAACAAGCGGCCCTTGCTGCAGGAACAGAACACATCAATGTTACCTGGTTGAATGTCAATAACACGCCAGTGATTTCATCATTTTGCTTTTGTATTGCTTGAATCATGGCTGGATAGGTCACTGCCCCCAGTTGCAAGCTGTCCTCTCCACTAATCGCAAGATCTCTGAGAGGAATCATGACTCTCACTGAATCCGAAACCTGAAATCCTCCGAAATTATCAAGAAACAGATCTCCTAAAGCGGTCTCTACTATCAGTAGTTCAGGATGAACTTCTTTTATATGCCCAAACAGGACATTCGGAACGTCTCTACCTATCAGATCATAGGGCACATCGAAGATCTTAGTAATCGGCATGACTGGTGAGTACTGTCCTTCTCTGACAAACGTCACGTGATGAGCCAACCTTGCAATTTCTGAATAATGATGACTAACATAGATAATAGGCAAATCACAGGCCTCTGCAAGATGCTTGATCATCTCCATGATACTGTCTTTTAATGCCTCATCTAAACCTGATAAAGGCTCATCCATCAACAACAGATCCGGGTGCGATAAGGCCGCTCGCGCGATCGCCACCCGTTGTTGTTGACCGCCTGATAACTGTCTAGGATATCGATCTAAACAGTTTGTAAGATTCAAGCAATCTAATACTTCATTTTGGCGAATCTTTGAGGGCGTCTTCTTCTCACGCTGTAATGCAAAAGACAAATTCTCTGCAGCAGTCAGATGTGGCAATAGCCTAGGTTCCTGAAACACATATCCAACCTTCCTTTGATAGGTAGGAAGACTAATACGGCCTTCGGTATCCAACCAAGTGTGCTGTTGAACCACCACACGTCCTTCTAACGAAGGCTCAAGTCCCGCAATGCTGCGCAACAACAGTGTTTTTCCAGAGCCGGAGTCTCCAAATACCCCTAAAATACCTGTGTCTTTCAATTGTAGATCTGCATGAAAAAAAAACGCACCCAATTGTCCGGATAATTGTAAATCCAACATGCTCACTGAGGACGCTCCCACTGACGATATACCACACACAGCACAAAAAAAGACAATATCAGCATCAAGAGAGATAGGTGATGCGCTTGTTGATAGTCAGAGCGTTCTACCGCATCATAAATGGCAATAGACACCGTTCTTGTTTTGCCTGGAATATTTCCCCCCAACATCAATACCACCCCAAACTCACTTAATGTATGTGCAAACCCTAATACTGCGGCAGATAATAAAGCTGGGCGTGCTAGCGGAACGTACACTCGCCAAAAAATAGACCATGGTGTATGACGTAAGGTAGCGGCCATTTCGACTAATCCCTTGTCTGTCCGCTCAAAAGCATGTTGTATGGGACGAAGCACAAAAGGAAGAGAGCAAATCAATGATCCCACCACCAGACCTTGGAACGTAAAGACTAGACTCCCTCCAAATAATACAGCCCAAAGTCGACCCAATAATGAATGTGGGCTCATCAGTACCAAAAGATAAAATCCCAAGACCGTAGGCGGTAACACCAAGGGCAAGGAACAAAGCGCCTCTAGATAGACCTTATACCGAGACTGATGATGTGCAAACCAGTATGCCAATGGCACACAGCACAACAAAAGCAACAACGTGGTCACCCATGCCAATTGAAGAGAGAGTCCTATACTTTGCCAATCCATATGTTACCTTTGTAAGATCGTTTCTATGATGATCTAAGGTGACGACCATCAAGCGGTCATCATCTGATATCCATTTGCCTGCATCAAGGTTCTTGCCTTTTTGGTCTTCAAAAATTGAATCAATTGCAGGGCTATTTCCGGATGCAAAGATGTTTTTAGAATACTTGCATAATGCCGAATGGGATCATAATCCTTAGGGTTCAAAACAAGAATCTGCCCTGCAGGATGAGTCTTTAAACGTTGCATGGCGATCCATTGCGATTGTGCTAAAAACGCAGCATCGACATGACCGCTCATGACAAAGCTCGCCACTTGGCCGGTGCTTTGTCCCCAAACCATTTTGGATCGAATAATCTCGAAGATCCGTTGTTTCTTGAGCACTTGCTCTGAGGCCAACCCATAAGGCGCAATGACAGGATTTGCAATAGCAATGGTCTTGATATGCGGATCCAATAACCGATTTAAGTGAGGCTCCCCATTCAAAAAATACAACACCAACTTCCCAATCGCAAACATCGTTGTCGTCTTTTCCTGCAATAACCCCTCTTTAGTTAAGCGATCGACATGCATTTTATCCGCAGACAAAAAAACATCAAAAGGCGCCCCATATTCAATTTGTGCCGTTAATTGTCCCGTGGATGCAGCGGTTATCTGAAGAAGAATCCCAGTTTGTGCTTCAAACAGAGGTTGTAATTGCTGTACTGTTGGTTCAAAACTAGAAGACACAGCGATAAGCAATACTGGCGCTCCCCACAAGAACGACGATCCAAGTATCCATGCAATGCTTATCCAGATAAGACGTTTCATCCGCGTTGCTCTAATAAAATCTGATAGTGCAAGATTTGATGATACTGTCGATAAGCTCGAGTAAAAAGTATCACTTGCTCTTCACTCAAAATTGTCACAGCCTCTAGTGCACGTATTTGGGCCAACAAATTGGTGTAGCGTGCAAACTCTGGTTGAGGATGCGCCAAGATTAAAAACTGAATTAAAAATTCCAGATCCACCAACCCCCCTGCTGCAAATTTGATATCATGGAGATCGTCCGAATATCCCATTTTTTCTCTCATGATTTGTACCGCTTCTGACAAAGCAGCCTCTGCTCGCGGTAGACATACTATATCTCTTTTCAGCGCAAGAAAAGATCTACGACTCGAGGCACTGCCACACAATACGCGTGCTCGCAGTAAGGCTTGATGCTCCCAAGTCCAAGCGTGCTGGCGCTGATAGGCCATGAAAGCATCCATTCGACTCACCAAGAGCCCAGCAGATCCAGAGGGTCGAAGCCTCGTATCTACGGTATATAAAATTCCCATTTGTCCGCGCGTGGTTAATAAATGCAACATTTTCTGAGTCAAACGCGTCAGTAGAGACTCTTCTTCCGGAGAAGCACTATGAAGAAATACCAAATCCAAATCCGAGTCATAGCTCATGTCCTTGCTGCCTAATTTTCCATAAGCGATGATGGCAAAATGGGCCTTCAGTGCATCAATATGAGGATCTCTATCACGTAACTGCCTACAAGCACGCTCCAGTACAGCCGTTATAATCACACTTGCCAAGTCGGATAAAAAACGAGCGATTTGAACTGCGTCGCAATAATCATATAACTGTGCTCGAGCAGCCATGAGCCAGGCTGTTAATTTGAATTGACGTAACTGCAGATCTTCTGCTTCCTCATCAGAGGCCTCTTGCATTCTTTTTTGAAGTAATGCTGCAAGCTCTTTATGAGAAGGCGGCTTCCAAGTGGTTGATTCTTCTATCAAGACTTCTAACAAAAAAGGATGTTCGATCAGCAACGACATCATAAAAGGGCTATGGGAGCTCCAATCCAATAAAGTCGGTAGCGCCATTGCATTTTCCGTCAACAATGCCAAATAAGCACTGCGCCCAACCAGATTATCTAATAGACGTAAGATCTGTAATAACACCCGATCGGTCTCTTTTACCCGCGGTAATTC
>CAMBHM010000098.1 GCA_945867185.1 Legionella genomosp. 1 | reverse complement strand
TACGAGTTTGATCTTATTTATCAATAGGTTCTAACGTGGCTATTCGTGCCTTTGAGTTATAAAGGGCGAATTGTGATGTAAATTTAAAAATCTGTTTTTTATACAGGTATCTCCTGGATGCCGCGGACAAGCCGCGGCACGTCGGCGTCGGGGGGATCAAATGTCAACAGCTCCTAGTATACTGCAGGTTCTTTTTAATTGGGTGTAAAATAGATATGGCTCAAATTCGCCTTGAAAAAGTAGGTTTTGGATATATCCAGACATTATTTCAAAACGTGACAATGAGCATCACAGAGCATGATCGTATTGGTATTGTGGGGCATAACGGGAGTGGTAAATCCTCATTGTTACATTGTATTGCAGGCCGTGTTGCTCCCCAAGAAGGGCGCGTTATTGCACAGAAAGGGATGACGTTTGGATTCATTGAGCAAGAGATTCCTAAAAATCTTCTTGACCGAACTCTCTATGATGTATTATTAGACGCATTGCCTGAACAGGACAAACATGCGATGTCTTGGAAAGTTGATGTGGCGTTGGACACCTTTGGTGCCTCGAGTGCACTGTATCAACAATCAATAAAGCAGTTGAGTGGTGGTTGGCAGCGATTGGCATTGATTGCTCGTGTGGCGTTGAGTCACCCCGATCTGTTATTACTCGATGAGCCCACCAATCACTTGGATGTTGAAAAAATTGACGTATTAGAGCGTTGGCTTAATGAGCAGGTGTATGACATACCTTTCGTGAGTATCAGTCATGATCGAGCATTTTTAGCACATTGTACGAACAAGACATTTTTTCTTCGAAATCAGGAAGTGATTGTTTTCAATTATGCTTACGATCAGGCGGTCGAACTACTGAGAGAGCAAGACAAAGCGTCCTTCGTCAAACGAACAAAAGAAACGAAAGAGATGAATCGTTTGAAGCGTAGCGCGCATGAACTTCGTCAGATTGGCGTGAATAACTATAGTGCTGCGGCTTTAAAAAAATCGATTCAAATCGCAAAAAGGGCTCATGTGATTGAAAAACAACTATCTGTTATTCCTACAGAAGAAAAGCGATCTTTAAAATTAAGTCATAGTGACATGCACGCAAAAATAGTAATAGCATTGAATAAAGTAAGCATTTTTTCTCCCGATAAATCCCTATTGTTTCAAATCGACAAGCTGGATATTAAGCAAGGTGATCGCCTCATCATTTTAGGTGAGAATGGCAGTGGAAAGTCGCAGTTTATGAAATACATCTATCAATCGAATCAAGACACAAATAAAGCTCGAGAAGCGGGTATACATATCACGCCAACGGTTAATATGGGCTATATCGATCAACATCTATCTCAATTACCGGGGGAGCAGCGTTTACATGATTATTTTAATCATCTGCTCTCCTTAGGCGATCAAAAAACCACAAGCGTGCTTGTCAATGCGGGCTTCCCTATACCTCTACAAAGAACCAAACTAGAACAGCTTAGTCAGGGGCAACGGGTGCGCGCTGCCTTTCTAACACTGCATTTATTAAAACCGAATTTCTATCTGTTAGATGAACCAACCAATCATTTGGATATTGCAGGGCAGGAACAATTAGAAACGGAAATAATTGAACAAGGTGCCGCGTCCATTGTTGTATCGCATGATCGAAGATTAGTACAGACGATTGGAACAAGATTCTATGCGATACAAGACAAAAAGCTTATTGAAACAGATCCCGACATGTATTGGCGGAAGAGGTAAGATTCGAACTTACGATACGGATAAACCGTATACTGATTTAGATAATCAGCGCTTTAAGCCACTCAGCCACCCTTCCGAGGCGGATTATAAAAGCCCTGTGCCTTTTATGCAATTATTTTTTGACTCGCTTTGTGCTTGATACCAGCGTTAAAAACATCAAACTTAACAAGGCTAAAATACCCAAGATGCCAGCTAACATAAATAGAGAATTAGCCGACCAGTACCCTATCAGTGGATCAACCAACAGGGGGGTGGCTGCCTGAGCAATCAATACAGGTAAAGCCAATTGCCCGAGTCGTTTCGCATATCCTTTTGTGCCAAATAAAATCATGGGTAAAATGCCCATTGTGATCGACAGTACGCCATTACTCATGCCATACGCTATGGCAAAAATGATTGAGGCGGAAGTGCCTATGAATAACAAAATAAAAATAGAGAGGGGCAATACGGCGGTCCAGAATAAGGAGGAGTAGAGGGGGTTGAAATTTCGCCCAATAGACATCTCAATGAGACGTCCCATAATCTGAGAGGGCCCGATCCAGGCTGCACAGAGTGCAGCCGCCGCAACCGTTAATCCAATGCCTTGAAACATGGTTAAAATATCAACAGAAATAGTCGTGCCAACGATAGAGCGTAAAATAGCGTAAGATGCTAATAAATAAAAAACTAATTTTACTTTTTTCTCTGCAACCAAATGCGCAGTGTCTGAGGTGTCATCGTGAAGGGGAACATGGCGAGGAATTGTAAAAAAGAATAGAGGGGCCCACAACAGTAAGTGTGGGATGGCAAAAAACAAGACCATGGTCCTCCAACTGAATGACTGCAGTAAGTAGGACATAATGGGCCAACATAACGTTGCAAAACCTGATATCAACGTGATCCGTATAATAAGTCGTTTCGCTTCATGGCCATAGAGTCGTCCCATGGTTGCAAACGCTGCATTAAATAATCCTAACGCCATCCCCAAGCCAATAACTGACCAACCAAGATACCACACGATTAAACCATGCATCTCTGATAAGAGGATCAACCCCAATCCCATACAGAGGCTTCCAAGAGCGAGAGGACGTCGCCCCCCTTCTTTTTCGATCCAGGCTCCAATTCTGGGAGCAAAGAGCCCCCCGATCAGGAGAGCCCATGAAAAACCACCAATGATTGCCAAAGAACTATGCCCTGTTTCTTCAGGTACAATATTGATCAGGGTTGCAGGTAGATAATAGGTTGTAGCCCATGCATAGAGTTGTGAAAAGCCTATTAAGAGGGTGAGATACAGTGACTTTGCATGGCTGTTATTCTTCATTTTGATCCATTGTTGAAAGGGTTGCGCCTCGAATAAAGGCCCCTTGATTTTTTACAAATGACTCAAGGAAAGTTTGACAGGGATAAGGGATCACCTGTCTTGTCGTTGTTTCTGTTAAGAATCGAGAGAAAAACGCAATATTGTCTTCTTGTTTATATCGTTTAGTCAGGAAAGCAATAAATTTTTTTGGGGTGGTATTAAAATCAACATCATAGTTCAGTTTTATTGTCTTTATTTCGAGTCTTCTTGCAAAAGCCAACACGGCACGCATAATTAATTCAAACCTTTTTTGACTGGCTAATACGCGTTCTGTCCCATCAAGACAATCCAATAACAGTATGGGCGTACGAGTTGTATCGTAAGCCAAACAAAGTCGAACACGTCCCACGCGAGCACCTTGAGAATATAGGTCTAAATTGTTTAGGTTCAGATCAGCAAGGAAGGCCGGTGCATTGCTTGCATTATAGTCGCCTAGACTTGTGCAAGAAAATAGCTCATCGGAACGCCCATAGTCGGTCCATGGATCTCTGTTCCAAACTTGAATGGCTAGTTCGGTTTGACTCAATAAATTTCTAAGATCAAAGGGTTGTCCAGATCCGAATTGTAACAAAGCTTGCAATTCGGTTGTCGATATAGGTTCCACACAATATTGTAAAAGCAGCGTAAGCATTTGACAGAGACGCGAAGCAGGATAGTCCGGATTGGATCTATCAAAAGTAAGAGGATGGTTTTTTATGATCAATTTTGGTTCTAAACTGAAATTTTCTTTATGCTGTAATAAGCAGCCAATGCGTTTTCTAATAAATGAAATATCAACAACCTCACCACAAAATAGCCAGGATTCGAACCACCGATCATGGGTGATCTGATTCACACGAGCACAGCTCATTGCTGTAGAAGGGGTTGTTTCTATGAAATGTTTATAGTCATGATTGGTCATCTGGAATAATATATTGGCTCGAGTGGTCTGATTTAAAACAGGCCAGTTCATGACCAAAGCTAAAAAATTCTTATCGTCAAGCAAGCCTTGAGTGGCTAGCAGTGCACCATAATTTTCGGAAGTCAACAAGGTTAGTTTGATCTGTCGTAGGTCGGATTCTGTGTATTGGGCTACATCAACCATCGCTATGTGTTTCTCAATGGCAAAAAATAAATGAGGATAAGTGACCGCGAACTCAACTTGAATTAAAGATTTCTCTGAGAGGGCTTGAAGGGCAGCTGATTGTTTGTTCAATGGACAATACAATATAAACTCATGCGCATGACGTATATATTGCTCCGTTATTTTGCTACCATAATCCTTTATTAAGGAAGAACATAGTTCTAAATAGAAATCTATATCCCTGACGGTTAGCATTCGTTCTATTTTTGCAGCAAAACGCATGATGAGCGCGCAGCAAACGCCTAATTCTTGGTGCTTATCCTGTACAGCCTGGAGCAATGGTCTATAAAAACAAGGGGTTGACTGCTCGAGGACGTCCACCAAGTCTTCTACTCGGAGGGTGTTGGTTTGTTCGCTCCCCAGAAACAAAGCCAGGGCTCGAGAGCCATGATTTTTAATCGTCAATAGAAAAGCACCTATCTCGTCAACCAGATCATAAAAGACAAGGGAGGGCACTTTTTCTAGTAATAACAATGCAGCAACCGCACTGGCAGTGGAAAGCTCCAACGCGATATGAATCAAATGGCTGGCTTGAGGAGGATCTAAGGGTAATAAGTTTTGTAATTTCATCCATAAGTTTTCATCGATGTAAGTATCTTTTCCTTTCAGCCTATCAATCAAACGATATACAGCCTTGATGGTTCCGTCATCCCATAGAGGGGCGATGCTTTTTTTAAAGGCGTTTTGTATTATATTTATATCTGTGTACAATGCATCCCCTCCTATAAAATTGAATGATTGTTATGCGGTTTTCTGATTCCAGACATCATTGGGTCGGCAAACTGCTGTTATTTCTTTGACACGTGATGCCAGTGTTTTAAGGGCGTGGTCATCGTGATTTTTGGTGAGCACGTCTAAGATGAGATCTGCTATCATTTCAAAGTCGGATGCTTGATAACCACGAGAGGTTGCCCATGCTGTTCCCAATCGCAGTCCTTGTGCCTCAGACATCTTTGCTGATTCATCGGTTGGAAGGGTTTGTCTGCTTGCTAAAATACCTATTTTTTCTAGTCGTTCTTCAGCTTCTTGTCCTGAGAGGCCAAATTGCTTACTGACATTGAGAACGACATAATGTTTATCCGTTCCATGGGTGAGCATGAAATCGGGAAAGTGTGAAAATCTCCTCTCTAGTGTTTTTGCGTTCACTAAGACTTGTTTTGCATACTGTTTGAAGGCAAGCTCTTGTGTCAAGATAAGCGCGTTGCCGGCATCGGATAGTTTACGAATAGAAAAACTAGATTGTGTTCCTGGATGCACAGCTTTATCAATACTTGTTGCAAGCTCAGCACGGCAAAGGATAGCCCCACCGAATGGACCACGTAACGTCTTATCCAATGACATGGTGACGACATCAGCTAGAGGAATGGGATTGGGGATAACTCCTCCAGCAATAAGGCCTGCTTCATGAGATAGATCAAACATCAATTTGGCGCCTACTTCATCTGCAATGCTACGTAATTGCTCTGCATCAAATAAGCGTGGGTAGGCAGAGGATCCACAGACAATCAATTTCGGTGAGAGCTGTTTTGCGAGTGTACGTGCCTCGGTATAATTGATAAATCCAGAGCGATCAGTGCCATACCATGAGAAGGTGTAAGCGCGACCAGAGAAATTTATTTTTAATCCATGAGTCAGGTGGCCACCTGCTTTAAATCCAAGTGCGAGCA
>CAMBHM010000097.1 GCA_945867185.1 Legionella genomosp. 1 | reverse complement strand
AGTGCCGGTACTTCTGGATCGAACAGGAGGTGCTGTTGTCGCAGTCGGGTGAGGATCCAACGTTTTAGATGCGCTTCTGAAAGGGGCGTAAAGGAGATCCAGACGACGTGGTCGTGATTAGATAGCCAGGGTAAAGGTTTGGTAGATAGGTTACCTGCACGTAAAATCATAAGACAACGAGGGTTGCTATGTGTTAAGTAGCGAGAAAGCGTGTCCTTTCCTGTTGCATCGATTGTTTTTTTATCCAAGCGCAAGTCAAGAAGCGTCCGTTCAGAAAAGAGAGAGTAGCTGTTTGCTTGGGTGAGGAGTTCGTTCCAATCGGAAGCTTGTTGTAGGGGTAGGATGACTTCCTCTGTGTCGCCTTCTTTGCGCCAAACTGTTTTAAGGCGAAGTGCTGCCTCATTCAATCGATATTGATCAGCACCTACCAAAACATAGAGCGCTTTGGGGTTGCTTTTAAGATGGGTATCTAGATTATCGTAATGAAGGAGCATGATGCATCGCTGTAGTACGACTGATTCGATTCATGATTTGTAAAACTGCATCTTGTCTCATTTCGGCTTCAAGCAAGGCTTCTTCTTGATTAGATCCTAAAATCCTATCGCTATTGATAGTTACTTGTCGTGTGACTTCAATCCGTGAAGACGGGAGTATGTCTTCTTTGTTAGCGCGTTGGAGTTTAAACGTTACGGTGTAGAGCAACTGGTATTGGCGTGGGGTGGTGCTGGAGCTGATGCTTGTAATGTTTTGGGAGATGGCATCATGCTCGATGACAAGCCAATAAGTGGCTTGCAGTGGGGAGTCAGTGACGCTCAGATGATAAGCTTCTAATTGATTTTTTAATAAAGGGGTTAGATCGCGGTGCCCTTGTTGGAGGATGATTGCCACATGATTCAACCAAGGGGGCAGATCCATCTGTCCTCTTAAGTGGAAACCACACCCAGACAGTAGGCATAGAAAGAGGGTGGATGTGACTAGATTTCTAGATCCAGCGCTCGGGCTGCGGGATGTTGAATAGGCGGAATAGTTGCGTGTTAGCTTCATTCCTCAACGACCAAATTAATCAAATGTCGATGGGAGACAACGATAGATTTAACGATGGTTTTGTTCATGAGAAAGGCTCTGGCTTCTTCCGTTGCCAGGGCGACTAATGTGTCATTCGGAGTGTCTACACTGGTTGTAAATTGTGCGCGTCGTTTGCCGTTGACTTGGACGACAAAGTCCACCTGATCTGTTTTTAAGGCGCTTTTGTCATATTTAGGCCATGGCGCATCAATAATGGCTTTTTCAAACCCGAGTGCACACCATAAATGATGACAGAGGTGCGGGGTAATGGGGGCTAAAAGTTGCAGTAAGACCATGAAACCAGAATGTAAAAAATAGGCGTCTTCTTCGGTTTCAAGCTTGTATGCGGAGAGTTCATTAAAGAGCTTCATACACCCTGACACCACCGTATTGAATTGCTGGCGTTCATAATCATGGCTGATTTCAGAAAGTAACTGATGCATCACGCGTCGTGACTTTTTAAGTCGGTTATCACAAGCTTGCCAAACGATGCCGTTATTGCCGTGGGCATCTACAATCAGATCGTTGATATCTTTAATCAGTTGCTGATGTTGATATCCAAAGGCCCAGAGTCGTTTTAAAAAGCGATGTGCGCCTTCAACGGCGGAGTCTGACCACTCTAACGATTGTTCAGGGGGTGCTGCAAACATGACAAAGAGACGTGCGGTATCAGCCCCATAGGTGTCTATTAAATGATTGGGATCAACGGTATTGCCAAGGGACTTAGACATTTTATGTCCTTGGCTCAACACCATCCCTTGACTTAATAACTGAAGAAAGGGTTCATCGGAATTCACCAGGCCTTCATCGCGTAACAATTTATGGAAGAAGCGGGCGTACAGTAAATGCATCACTGCATGCTCAATCCCGCCGATGTATTGGTCTACGGGTGTCCAATAATTCGCTCTATCATCCAACATGGCCTTGTCCTGGCCCTTGCACGCAAAGCGTGCGTAATACCAAGAAGATTCTATAAAGGTGTCGAAGGTATCGGATTCCCGACTGGCATCTTGCCCACATTTAGGGCAGATGGTGTGAAGGAAGTCAGGGCATTGGGCCAATGGTGATCCGTTTCCTGTGAAGGTGATTTGCTCTGGCAGCAGCACGGGAAGGGCTTCTTCCGGCACGGGAACAGTCCCGCAGTCTTCACAGAGGATCATGGGGATGGGGGTTCCCCAGTATCGTTGTCTTGAGACGCCCCAGTCTCGTAAGCGGTAGTTGATAGTGGATTTTCCGGCATCTGTTTTTTCTAGGTGCGCGGTGATTGTTTTTCTCGCTTCAGGTGAAGGTAAGCCTGTAAAAGGGCCGGAATCAACCAGTGTGCCATCGGCAGTCCATGCGCTCATGGTAAAATCATGGGTGATGGGTGACTTCGGAGCAATGACGGGTTTAAGCGGCAAGTGGTATTTTTTTGCAAATTCAAAGTCTCGTTGATCATGCGCAGGCACTGCCATGACTGCGCCAGATCCATATTGCATCAAGACAAAATTGGCAATCCACACAGGAATTTTTTCGCCACTGATGGGATGGATGGCAAATAATGTTGTATCGATGCCTTTTTTCTCCATGGTTGCCAACTCGGCTTCTGCCATGGGCACGCCTTGACAATTGTCGATAAATGCCTGGATATTTTTGTGTTGGGTGGCTGCAAGTTTCGCCAAGGGATGATCAGGAGCCACAGCAAGATAGGTTGTGCCCATTAAGGTGTCTGCACGAGTGGTGTATATTTTAAGACGTTTGGGAAAACCGTCTACTTTAAAATGGATATCGGTTCCTTCAGACCGACCTATCCAATTGCGCTGCATTTGTTTGACTTGCAGCGGCCAGCCGTCTAGGGTGTCTAGATCGTTTAATAATTCATCGGCATAAGCGGTGATTTTAATAAACCATTGCGAGATTTCTTTGTGCTCGACCAAGGCCCCTGATCGCCAACCGCGGCCCTCTACGACTTGTTCGTTGGCGAGCACGGTTTGGTCGACTGGATCCCAATTCACTACGGCATTTTTTTTGTATACCAAGCCCTTTTCATACAATTTAATGAAAAACCACTGTTCCCAGCGGTAATAGTCAGGATCGCAGGTGGTGAGTTCTCGTCGCCAATCATAAGCATTGCCCAGTCTTAAGAATTGGGCTTTCATGGCGGTGATATTTTGTTTGGTCCAATCAGCAGGGGGAATGCCATGTTTTATGGCGGCATTTTCGGCGGGTAGGCCGAAGGCATCCCAGCCAATAGGTTGCAGGACATTTTTACCCAACGCCCGTTGATAACGGGCGATCACATCGCCTAAGGTATAGTTTCTGACATGCCCCATATGCAGAGAGCCACTGGGATAGGGGAACATCGATAAGCAATAAAATTTCTCTTTGTTGAGATCTTCAGTCACATTGAACGATTGTTTTTTAAGCCAATAGTGTTGAGCTTGTTCTTCGACCTGCTGCGGTATATAACTTATATCCATAATGTGATAAACAAAATTTGATTGGGTTGATTAGGATAACGCCTCTTGTGCTTTGCGGCAAGAGTAGTTGTCCTGCAAAATTTTTAAAAGGACCAGTACGCAACCAAGCAACAGGGGAAGATCACCCCATCGAACCCAAGGGGTGCTTCCTATCGCAGGGTAGATGTTGGCTTCTAATACCCCACTGCTGAAAGCTGGCAAGGACGCTGTTACCTCGCCCTTTGTGTTGATGATAGAAGAGAGCCCATCGTTGTTGGAAACGACTTGGAACCGCCCTGTTTGGAGGGAAAGCAGCTGGGCTATTTGTAATTGTTGATACATAGCGAGGGAGTGGCCAAACCAACCGTCGTCGCTGACGGAAACTATCCATTCGGCTTCTGGGAGTTGTTTTCGAAGCAACGCAGGGTAGGCGAGCTCATAGCAAATCAAGCTTGCAATGGGATGATTTTTTACACGAATCAAAGGCTGCTCTTTTTTTCCAGGCTTGAGGTTTGCAGGCGGTAAGGTAAACCATCTGATCACTTGCTCAAATGGGTTGGGAATAAATTCTCCAAAGGGGACTAAGTGTTGTTTTCGATAATGGCCCTCAGCAGTACCAAGGGTAGTAATCGTATTATAATAGTAGGTCTCATCTGCGTGGGTGGGCTCCGGTATACCCAGCAATATGGCGCTGCCTGATTTCAAGGCTTTCTGATGCAAGCCCTCGAGTACATCGCTGACATAATTGCCTGGGACGGGGATCGCAGATTCTGGCAAGACGATCACGGACGCTCTGGGAACAAACTGTTCAACATAGGTCTGATAGGTCGATACCAATTTCCAAAATAATGACTCATCCCATTTGTCGCGCATGGATAAGTTGGCTTGAATGATGGCAATCGAGAGTGGTTTTGAGCTCACCTCTGTCCAGGCGATGTTTTTTAAAAAAGAAGGGAGGAGAAGGATGCTTAGACAGACGAGTAGCGCGCGCGTTCGTTTGAAACCGGTGGTATAGGCGATGCCAACCAAGCTGGTTGCAGCAAGACAAGTGAGAAAGCTTGCGCCATACACCCCAAGGATGGGGATGATATGATGAAGCGGCGTATCCAATTGGCTGACACCTAACAGTAACCAAGGAAAACCACCCATTAGGGTGGCCCGAAGGTATTCCCCAAGGCACCATAAGGCACTGAATAGGAGCGCAGACCATACAAATGAACAGTGTTTTGAAAGCGTTGAATAGAGGAGGGCCACACAACCTGGATATAATGCCAAATAGGTTACAAACAGCAGGGTAATACCGCCTGAAAGTAGGGCGTTGAGAGGGCCAAATTCATGGATACTCACATAAACCCAAGAGACACCTAAGCCTAAAAAGCCAAGGCCAAAGACAAATCCAGTCAGAAAAGGAGGAGTGGTTGTTCGCAATTGGGCGAATAAGAGGGCCAAGCTCAAGATAGCAAAGCCTGGTAAGTGAAAGGGAGCAAAACCTAAGGGGAGTAATAAGCCTGCAAAAAAAGCTCGAGTGAGAGTCCCGAATCGAACGATGAACGATGGAATGGCTTGCATGTGTTCGATGGTGGTGTTTTGATTCATAGTGGGACAGTCCTGGCTGCTTATAAAGCACGCAGCAGTATAGCACGGAATTGGAATGACGTGACAAAGGAGATAACTTTTGAGATACTTTTAAGAGCAGGCCTGTAGCCTGCTAAAGTCCAATCTATCAAGGAGATCGTTATGAAAGCGCAGTTATTTGCTGTGATGTTGACCTGTGTTGTGGGTGTATCGGTGGTGATGGCTTCTGCTCCATCGCCCTCAGAGGTGAGTGATTCTGTTAAACAATTACTTCCTAAAATCAATCTGAATACTGCAGATGCAGCAACCTTGACCCATTCTTTTAAAGGAATCGGTAAAAAACGTGCAGAAGCCATTGTGGCGCATCGGGCGGCAGAGGGTGCTTACAAGTCTGTTGCGGACTTGTCTCAAGTGAGAGGATTGGGTGAGTCCTTCGTCAGTACACACCTCAGCGAGTTAGAAGCTAGATTTTCTGTGAGTTAGTCGTAACTGCCCGTAGGTCAAGATCATTGGATCCCGCGGTCAAGCCGCGGGATGTCGATCCTAAGCCGCGGGGTATCGAGCGATTGTAAAAAGTTTAGCGAAAAGATCTGTCGATTTTTATCTCAATATAGTATAAAGTGTTCACAAAAAAAGAATGAGGTCTTGTTGCTCATGTTTAGAAAATTAAGAGGAATGTTTTCCAACGACTTGTCTATTGATTTAGGCACAGCGAATACGCTTATTTATGTCAGAGACAAGGGGATCGTATTAAACGAACCGTCGGTTGTGGCGTTGCGTAATGAATCTGGACAGAAGCGCGTT
>CAMBHM010000096.1 GCA_945867185.1 Legionella genomosp. 1 | reverse complement strand
GCTCGTGATTTTGATGCCGTAGAGGAACTCACTTATTTATCAAAACAACACAATGCTACGCTAGAAAAAAACATCCACTCTTTTCAAACACGTTATCCTGATGTCCAATGGCTCTATTATGATGTCAATGTCATTTTTGATGACATGGTGATAGATCCGGAACGATATGGATTTACAAATGTAACAGACACTTGCTATGAAGAGGCCGTTGATAAAGTAGGATCACAGCGCTCTTTATTGAAGATGGTATCTAGAGTGAATGCCAAACAGTATCGATCGGGGGATGCTTGTAAAGGATATTTGTTTTTTGATCCCGTTCATCCTTCAGGACCTGCTCATAAATTGATGGCTGAACAAACCAGAGTTCTACTTGATAAGAATGATGTTGCCTTTGAATAGGCTGGCTCTGAACTACCATCCTTTCGCTTCACAGATCTGTTCATATGCTTTCCGAATGGTTTGGGTCTTATCAGTAGCTTGCTTGATCATCGTCTCAGGTACTTTTTTGGACACGAGTTTGTCAGGGTGGTTGCGGCTGATTAATCGACGATAAGCACGTTTAACTTCTTGTTTGCTGGCCGATGGGGCAATCTCTAAAATGCCAAAAGCGTGATCCAATCCATACTGCGAGTTGGTTTTACGAGGGCGACCAGAGGCGCCAGATCGATATTCTTGTGAATAAGCATGTGTTGCAAAATCTTCATAAAATCGATGCTGTTGATGAAGAGGGGCAAAACCAAGTTGTTGTAGTATATCGTTTAGAAGGGCTTGTTTTTTATGAGTCAATCCATCAACTTGTGCTGCTCGATATTGAATGTCGATGAATAATTTCAATAGTGCGGGGTTATCGTGACATCTTCTGTGGAGGGTTGAGACAAGGGTTGCGACTCCCATTTTTTGACGTTTTCCTTCATTGAAGTATTGTTGGGCTTTTTTGATTTGTACACCCGTTAGGTTGAGTTCTTGCATGAGCGTCTTGGCGAGTTGGATGTCGCTTTCTGAAACGTGCCCGTCACTTTTAGCCAGGTGTCCCATGACAGTGAAGGTTGTCTCTAAAAAAAGATCTTTGACTGCAGTTCTCTTTTCTGCATGATAGGTCCAATGGGGTTTTGAAAAATGCTGAGTGAGCCCTCGATCAAAAAAATTTCCTATGAGAATTCCAAAAAAAGCACCAGCAGGCCCTGCTACCAAGTAGCCCAAGTAGGCCCCGATCATTTTCCCCCACCACGTATTCGTTGTAAAAAACTCACGGAAATTCATATAGTCTCCTGAGAGACCGATTTGAGATGGTCTGCAGTATAGAGCGGTTAAGCAAAGAACAGAACAGCCTGAGCCAATTTTCCTAAAATTCTCTTGTTATCTGATAAAATCAATCTATCAAACTTGGGGTTGTGTGCATTGAGATACAGTACGCCACCGACGATAAGAAGCTGTCTAAAAAGGGGGGCAGGGAGTCCATGGTAGTTGACCAGTACGAAATCCCCGTCTTTTACTAAGGACTCTTCAAAAATAATAATACTGCCTTTGGGAAAGCGAGGGGACATGGCTTCTGTATCTAATGTGATGCCAAAAAAAGGTCCAGGTCCAGGGATTGCGCAGGGAATAACCCGTTCAATGGGCTTTTCTTCTGCAAGAAACGTGCTCATGTGGTACAAAGTGACAGGAACGATTTGGTGACTGGCTGTGGGGGGGACAAGGGCGAGAGGGGTTGGCAGCATGGATCCTTCTCCGGTTCGTAACCACAGTTCATTGACATTCAATTTTTGGGCCAAGAGCGGATATTTTTTTGTAGGGGGCGCACTTTGCCCGTTGACCCATTTACTGGCCCCACGGTGTGTTAGCCCTACCATTTCCGCCAGCAATTGGATGCGTCCCCGATGTTTAGGTGGAAACCCTTCTTTATCTAAGGATCGGTTTAAGCGAGTAGCAAATTCAGTATTATTCATAGGGCTTCACGTGTTGATTAACGAGAGAGTAAATCGATTGTAGTACAAAAAATTCAAATTTAGTAGAGGGCACATGCTAATTTGTTTCATTGTGAGCATAAAAAAGAATTTTAATAGAACTATTAAAAATAAATGATACTTTTTGTTGACGATAGAATTAATTAGTTCTATTATTTAAAACTAATTCAGGAAGAATAAAAAAAATTGCATCGATGCTCTGAATGGAATGAATAGTGTCGCTGCTTATAACATAAAGGAGTTCATCATGGAAAAACAAAAAGGGCGAGTCCTGGCCTATTCTTTAGCGACTGTTTTAGATAAAGAATCGTTGTCAACTATTTCAGGCGGAGGGGGTGCGCAGATGACCTCTCGACAAACCGTTAAAATTACTGGCGCTCAAAGCCCAGATATCGCTTACGATGTGGCGGTAGATTGGTAGTTCTATAAAAAATGAGCCTTATTATCATATACAACCTAATAGGGCTCACACTCAATAAATCTAATCAATCGTGAGAGAGTCATGAAATTTTTAATTCCTACAGAGCCGGATGATACCCATGCTGTTTTGGTTAAACTTGCCTTAGAAAATATAGGACATGAAGTGCGTTGTTTGTTTACTGCTGATCAGCCGATGATGCAAAAAAACTCAGTGTTCATAGATGAAACAGATTATCATTGGCAGACCATAGACAAATATGATGCCTTTCAAGAAGTAGATTATGATGTGGTGTGGTGGCGTCGGGCTAGAAAACCGCATGTACCCAAAGAGCGAGTGCATCCTCAAGATTATCAATTTGTATTGAGAGAAAATCGACTGTTTCATGAATCTCTGACCGACAGTATGGCATCTAATGCCTGGTGGGTGAATGCGAAAGAAGCGGCAACTCGTGCTAATTCAAAAGTATTGCAATTGAAACAAGCGGTATCTTGTGGCCTTAGCATTCCCAGGACCCTCTGTTCTAATAATCCTCAAGACATTCGGTACTTTTTATTAAAACATGAAGCGGAGGGGGTGGTTTATAAGCCGCTCTGCTCGCACGCTTGGTTTGAGGAGGAGCAGATGAAGATAGCTTACACGAGCCAGATTAGCTTTCTTGATTTGCCATGTAATCAATTATTGCAATATACCCCAGGTATTTTTCAAAAAGAAATCAAGAAAAAATATGAGCTAAGGGTGACTTGTTTTGGGAACTATTTGGTGGCTGCTCGTTTAAATTCACAAGCGCACAGTGAGGGGAAAATAGATTGGAGGGCGACGCCTGATGATAAGCTCAGTGTAGAGCCTTACACCTTACCAGCGGCTTTGGAAACAAAAATTCGGGCATTTATGAAAGTGATGGGATTGGTGTTTGGCTGTATTGATTTGATAGTGAGTGAATCGGGGGACTATGTTTTTCTTGAGGTCAATGAACAAGGACAATTTCTATGGGTAGAGGAGTATTGTCCAGAACTGCCGATGTTGGATGTGTTTGTGCAATATCTATTAGGACAAACGGTAGATTTTATTTGGCAGAAAGAAGTCTGGTGTCATCATATCGAGTCTTATCGACAAACCATGGTCAGTACGGTTATTCAAAACAGGCGACGACATATCGATTTAAATAGTGCAGCAGTACATAACGGATGAGGTGTTTGGTGAAAAAAGCAATAGGCGGGTTGTTTGGGTTGATGGTTTGCGTAGCGGTGCATGCTGGCACACAGGTAGATGTTTATGGTTTAAATCCTCAATCCTCCTCGAGGATAATAAAACAGTATGGGAAAGCTGTGGCAACAATTGAGTCGTTGTTGCAAGATGAGCTAAAAAAAATGCATCAGGAGGATGAGTATGGCGCATCCGTGAAAAGGTTGCTTGCAGAAAAACAGGCCCTGATTAAAAAAATAAAGCGAGATTATGGATTTCTATTTGTAGAGTTTCAAACGGTCTTTTATCCAGGGGAGGCTGATACGTATACCACCATTGAAGTGGTTGATAAGCAACACGCAGAGCGCATGCGCTTTGTGAATGCATTACCTTATACAGCCCCTAAGCGGGAGAAGATCTATCGCCCTGATCTGATTGATGCAATGTTGCGATATCAGGGGATTGTTACTGATCTCATGCGTCATAATCAGTTGGGCCCTCTTCAGACAGCCTGCCCCGTTTACCATTGTTTTGCAGGGTTTGAAATGCCGGTATTAAAACCATTTCTTGCGGTATTCAATAATGGCGTTATCAAAGATAGGCAACTTATTTTGAAAACAGTACGCGATGATCCTGATCCGGAGCGTCGCGCAGGGGCGGTTTTTCTAGTAGGGCATTTTCGTGATCCCCATGAGATTTTATCATTGCTCTCGCCTTTGGTAAGGGATAGAGATCCGGCCGTTCGAAACAACGTGATGCGTGTTATTGCATTGACGATGGAGACTGCCAAAATCAGTGATATTGATCCCATGCCATTTATTGAAGCATTGGACTCCCCTTATACAACAGATAGAAACAAGGCATTGTTTGTGTTGTATGCAGCAACCGCTTCAGAGAAAGCGCGCCTGATCATCTTGCATCAAGGCGGTATGCGATTACTTGATCTCATGCAACTAAAGCAGCCTAATAATCATGACTCAGCATTTGTGATATTAAAAAAGTTAAGTGGCCAATCTTTTACTACAAATGATACAACTGCTTGGCGATCTTGGGTTCAGAGCGCACTTCGATCATGAGCACTGGTTCGTTATTTAGACAAGAAGTGCTAGAAAACCGGAAACATCGTCATTTTGGGACTGTGTCGCTCTATACCCCAAAACGCTATGTGTTTGGTATCGTAGGATTTTCATTATTGATTTTTATGGGCCTCACAGGTGTGTTAATGGGCCATTTCTCAGAAAAATTTATTGTGAGGGGCTTGCTCGAGTCGACGCAGCCGGAATCCAGGGTTTACCCTCATCGTCAAGGTGTGATTGGTCGGGCCTTTGTTAAACAAGGTGATCTGGTGAAAAAAGGGGATCCATTGTTTTTGATAGATACCTCTTCTCTGGGGTGGAAGGCCTCCTCTCAGCAAGAGGCGTTGTCACGAAAAGAGTTGAAGAGCCTGGATCAAGCGATCGCTGCTCGTAAGGATCATCTGCAAGCACTCCAACCATTGCTTGAAAAGAAATATATAGCACGGGCTATCATTCAAGAAGAACAGGCAGTATTGATGGCGTTGGAGCATCAGAAAAACACCATGGCTGTTTCTTTATTAGATCATCAACAAGAGGCTTCAACGGTTATTCAAGCCCCCATGAAGGGTATGATTTCTAGCGTGATGGTCCAAGAGGGGCAAACCGCCCATTTAGAAAAGCCTTTGTTGAGTATCATTCCCAATCCAGCCATTTTTTTAGCAAAACTATATGTTCCTGCCAGGCAAGCAGGCCTTATTAATAAACAAGTGCCCATTGTCATTCGTTACGATGCCTATCCCTATACCCGGTTTGGTGCTGTAGAGGCAACCATCGAAGGGATGAGTCGAAGTGTATTAACCGATGAGGATGAGGAGAAGCCCATTCGTGTGGGAGAGCCTTATTATACGTTAACAGCAAAATTAGATAAGCAGTTTGTAATAATATATGGCAAGAAAACGAAGCTACAACATGGTATGAGTATGACAGCGGTGATCAGGGGCTCAAAGCGCCGTGTATGGCAGTGGATTTTTGACCCTGTATATAGTCTTTATGGAGGACTATTTTCATGACTCATCGAGAAGCGATGCTGAGTTTTACTGCTCGGAAAACATTGCCGATGATTTTGCAAGATGAAAGGGCTGCGTGTGGACATGCTTGTATTGAGATGATAAGCCATTTCTGGGGGCACCGTCTTGATCGCTCAACGATTCAATTCCATTGTAAGACCTCAAGTCGTGGTAGTACCTTGTCTGATTTAAATCATATGTTAGAGGCGCTGGGATTCTTAACCCGAGCGCTTA
>CAMBHM010000095.1 GCA_945867185.1 Legionella genomosp. 1 | reverse complement strand
GATACGTATTGGCCTTACACACCATCGTTAAAACCTTGAACTCATAGAGAGCCGTGACCCATGGACATACGAAAAATAAAAAAACTCATTGAATTGCTGGAAGAAACGGGAATTTCTGAAATTGAAATCAAAGAAGGGGAAGAATCCTTACGACTCAGCCGCCATCCCGCTCCACAACACATCAGATATGTCTCAGAGCCCTCAGCATCACCATCGCCTATGGTGTCCAAACCATCGGAACCAACTCACACCGACATGACTGCATCAACTGCTCACCACGTTCGCTCCCCCATGGTTGGCACAATGTATACCTCGCCCTCTCCAGAAGCACCCGCTTTCGTGACCATTGGAAAATCTGTGAAAGTAGGCGATACGCTCTGTATCATCGAAGCCATGAAAATGTTTAACGAAATCGAGGCTGATCGAGCTGGCATTATCACCGCAATTCTTGTTACAAATGGTGATCCCGTCGAATATGACCAGTCCTTGTTTACCATCGAATAGGGGCTCGATTCATGTTAAGTAAAATCGTCATCGCCAACCGTGGCGAAATTGCACTGCGAATTCTTCGGGCCTGTAAAGAGCTTGGTATTCAAACAGTGGCCGTCCACTCCGATGTGGATCACGACTTATTACATGTTCGTCTTGCCGATGAAACAGTCTGCATAGGCCCTGCAAGCTCACAGAAAAGTTATTTAAATATCCCTGCCATCATTTCAGCAGCTGAGATTACCGATGCCGTAGCCATTCACCCAGGGTATGGTTTTCTCTCAGAGAATGCAGATTTTGCAGACATCGTAGAACAAAGCGGCTTTCGATTCATTGGGCCACGTCCCGAAACCATACGGCTCATGGGAGATAAAGTATCTGCGATTGCTGCCATGAAAAAAGCCGGCGTACCTTGTGTTCCTGGATCGGACGGCCCCCTTTCAGAAGATGATTTTCTCAATTTGTCATTAGGGCGAAAAATTGGTTACCCCGTTATCATCAAAGCCGCTGGCGGTGGGGGGGGTCGTGGGATGCGAGTCGTGCATGCCGAAGGGAATTTATTAAATGCCATAGCGTTGACTCGTAGCGAAGCCAAAGCGGCCTTCAATAACCCTGTCGTCTACATGGAAAAATTCCTTGAAAACCCACGCCACATTGAGTTTCAAGTGTTGGGAGATGGCCAAGGTCGCGCCATTCACTTGGGCGAACGCGACTGTTCCATGCAACGGCGTCACCAAAAAGTGCTAGAAGAAGCGCCAGCGCCCGGTATTTCCACAAAATTACGAGAAAAAATGGGGGACTGTGTCGTCAATGCTTGTCGTAATTTAAAATATCGCGGTGCCGGTACATTTGAGTTCTTATATCAAGACAACTGCTTTTATTTCATTGAAATGAATACCCGAATACAGGTAGAACATCCCGTGACGGAGATGATCACAGGCATTGATCTCATCAAAGAGCAAATACGAATCGCAAGCGACATCCCCTTTACCTGGACTCAAAATGCCATCAAATTACGCGGCCATTCTATTGAATGTCGCATCAATGCCGAAGATCCCAAAACATTCATGCCCTCTCCTGGCACCATTCGTTTATTGCATCAACCAGCAGGCCCTGGCATTCGATTTGATTCGCATATCTACAGCAGTTACACCGTGCCCCAATATTATGACTCCATGATAGGTAAACTCATCAGCTACGGCTCAACCCGAGAAGAGGCCTGTGCACGCATGCGCAATGCACTTGATGAAATCATCATCGAAGGGATCAAAACCAACATTGAATTACACTTACGTATTCTACACGACAAGGCGTTTCTCCAAGGAGGCACCAACATCCATTATCTAGAAAAAATGCTAAAGGAATAAGGATGCTGCAATTACACATCACGGGGTGTCCTCGTGACATCGCAGAGGAAATCAGCGAAACCTTAGAATCACTTGCAATACTGGCCCTCACCCTCACCGATAATCAAGATAATCCCATCCTTGAACCTGAGTTGGGGACTACTCCACTCTGGCCAACGGTGATTATCGATGCGTTATTTTCTAATAAAAAAGACGCTGAGGAAGCCCAACGTTTATTAGCGGAACAATTTCCGAGCATTGAGTCCAGCCTTGCCCCCTTGCCCGATCACGATTGGGAACGCTTAAATAAAGATCAATTCACACCCAAGCGATTCGGCTCGCGTCTTTGGATTTGCCCCTCTTGGACACCGCCGCCTGATCCAGAAGGCATCCATCTCATCCTCGATCCAGGACTTGCCTTTGGCACCGGATCACATGCCACCACCTCGCTTTGTCTTACTTGGCTTGCAGAAGCGGATGTCCATGGCAAAACAATGATTGATTATGGCTGTGGTTCAGGCATTCTCGCCCTGTCTGCTTTAAAACTGGGCGCTCAACACGTATCGGCAGTAGACATCGATGCACAAGCCTTATTGGCCACCAACAATAATGCACTTGCCAATGGGCTATCTACAGAAAAACTCACCATCTGCCCACCAGACTCACTCAAAACACCAGTAGATTTACTCCTTGCCAATATTTTGCTAGCCCCGCTGATTACTCTCAAAACGCGCTTTGAAAGCTTACTGAAAGCCAACGGCCTCTTAGTCGTATCAGGATTATTAGAGGAACAAGCAAATACTGTCATCACTGCCTATGCCACAACCTTCACTCACGAAAGAACGATATCTTCCGATGGGTGGTCCTTGGTGGTGTTTGCGTTAGCCTAAAAGACCTAGTGCCTTCACTGCATCGCGCTCTAAACGAAGTTCTGCCAACGTTTCATTGAATTTTGCCTGGCTGTATTCATTGAATTGAAGGCCCTCCACCACACGAAGAGTACCCGCTTCTTGCGCTATTTTTTGCAGTAATCCTTGTTCTCGCCGACAAGGGAATGAGAAAACAAGCCCCTCATCCACACCATATTCCCCCTGAGAGCTACGACACACAGAGAATGTCTCGCCTTCTGGCGTATCGGTTACCAAATGATGCACACTTTGAATAACCGCATTGGCGGCGGATGCCGCAGAAGAAGCACCCCTTGCCTTTAGAATCGCAGCACCCCGTTGTTGTACGGTAGGCACAAACGTTTGTTTCAACCACTGCTCATCATCAATGACGTGATCGGCAGCAAGGCCATTGATTTTTGCATGATAAAAATCAGGGAACTGCGTAGAAGAATGATTTCCCCAGATAGTCATCTGAGTGACACAAGTGATATCCACACCTGCTTTTTGCGCCAATTGCGTCCTAGCACGTAATTCGTCTAACATCGTCATAGCATAAAATCGTTCGGCTGGAATGTCTTTCGCTGTGTGTTTTGCAATCAAGCAATTGGTATTACAGGGATTTCCAACCACAAAAATCTGCACATCCTCACTCGCGTAGTTATTAAGTGCTTGGCCTTGTTTGGTAAAAATACCGCCGTTGATTTGCAACAAATCTGAGCGTTCCATGCCTTGTTTTCTCGGGACTGAGCCCACCAATAATGCCCAATTGACCCCGTCCATCCCTTCTTTTAAATCCGCCGTACACACAAGACGTTTTAATCGAGGAAACGCACAGTCATCAAGCTCCATGGCTACCCCTTCTAGCGCGGGTAACGCCTGTTCTAATTCTAATAAGTTCAACTCTACGTCAATGTCTGGACCAAACAACTGCCCAGAAGCTATGCGGAATAATAATGCATACCCAATTTGCCCCGCTGCACCGGTCACTGCAACTCTGATTCGTTTGTTCATTGCGTGTCTCCCCTTTTTTGAGTAGGTCATGATACTATTGCGTGCTCAAACAAACCAGCCTCACGAGTGATTCTCTATGTCTTTAATACTTCCACCCTTATCACTCTATATTCATATCCCCTGGTGTATCAAGAAATGTCCCTATTGCGATTTTAATTCCCATAAAAGCCCCGATGAACGCCCTGAAAAAGCATATATCGCCGCTTTATTAGAAGATTTAGCCTGTGATCTGCAAGCCATTCAAAAACGACCTTTACACAGCATTTTCATTGGGGGCGGCACGCCCAGCCTATTTTCTGCTGAAGCTTTCGATGAACTATTGACCGGGATACGCCAACAATTACCTTGGGAAAATGACATTGAAATCACGCTGGAAGCTAACCCTGGCAGCATGGAACAATCTCGTTTTACCGCTTATCGTCAGGCAGGTATCAATCGTTTGTCTTTAGGCATTCAGAGCTTTAATGCCAAACATCTGCAAGCACTGGGCCGCATCCATGACGACCAACAAGCACACCGGGCCATTGAAGCGGCACGAATCGCGGGCTTTGACAACATAAACTTGGATCTCATGCACGGACTTTCGAATCAAACCCGAGAAGAGGGTTTGGCGGATCTCGCTACAGCCATGGGTTACCATCCAGAGCACCTATCCTGGTACCAACTGACCATTGAACCCAATACGGTATTCTATAAAAAACGCCCCCCTCTGCCGAGTGACGAAGAGGCCTATGTATTAGAAGAGGCCGGTTTTGACTATTTAAAACAGCACCCATACCAACGCTATGAAATCTCAGCATTTTGCAGACAAGGGAAAATCGCCCGTCATAACGTGAACTACTGGTTGTTTGGCGATTATCTCGGCATTGGCGCAGGCGCCCATGGAAAACTGACTGATCTCAGTCGCAATCAAATCATTCGCACACGAAAACAACGCCAACCTACCGATTATCTCAATCGAAAGTCCGCCTTTCTTGTCGCAAAAGAAACGATCACAACTCCACTTCTCATATTTGAATTCATGCTCAATGCCACACGTCTAGAACAAGCGGTTCCTCATACCCTGTTTACTGAGCGCACAGGACTTTCATTGTCTTTTCTCATGCCCTTACTCCGTCTTGCAACAACGCAAGGTTTGATAGCCCTCACCGATACCTATTGGCAAATCACTCCCTTCGGGCGCCGATATACTGATGATTTACAGGCCCTTTTTTTACCGTAACTGTAAGATCGAGTTTCATCAAACACTCCCCTCTTCCCAAATCAACTTCATTCGCTGATAATGGTCAAAGAAACAGGGAGATTCTATCATGACTTTTACTATTTTATTTTTAGTTAATACCATAGCCGGGTATCTCATCGGCTCCGTATGTTCTGCCATCATCGTGTGTCAACTCTTTGATTTACCTGATCCACGTCAAAAAGGCTCTAAGAATCCCGGCGCTACCAATGTGTTACGCTTAGCCGGAAAACACTATGCCTCGATCGTATTGGTAGCCGACATGCTCAAGGGGCTTTTACCCCTCTTGCTGGCCCATGCGCTCGATGCAGGCCCTACCATCATGGGATTCACCTGTTTGGCCGCCGTGTTGGGACATATGTATCCCCTCTTTTTCAACTTCAAAGGAGGCAAAGGCGTTGCGACTGCTTTAGGAGCCCTGCTTGGGTTTCACGTAGTCCTGGGGAGCATGGTCATTGTCACCTGGTTGGTTGTGGCTTACATCAGTAAGTATTCATCATTGGCATCACTGATAGCCCTTCTACTCGCACCGTTCTTTGCTTTGCTGCATGGCGGTAGCCCGAATGCATTCTTACCACTGATAGTCATGTCACTACTCATCGTCTATAAACACCGTGATAATATCACTCGTTTAGTGGACGGGACCGAATCAAAAATATCGTTTCGACAGTCCACCTCCAGCACGCCACCACCGGGTGATAATAAATCCACCCCCGCTAAGAAGAAAGCCCCCAAGGCTGCAACGACAACAATGGCTAAGAAGCCTGTTAAAAAAGAAGCCAAGCCCGCCAAGAAACAGAGCACTAAAAAATCGACCCCAAAACAGGGCCCCCAAGACGCAGAATAAATTAAATGAGTTATTCTCTACCGTGTCCAGTGTCAGGCTACACCGGGCACGACAATTAGGAAGCAAACCCCAAGGGCCATCTTGCTCGCACAACAATACTCG
>CAMBHM010000094.1 GCA_945867185.1 Legionella genomosp. 1 | reverse complement strand
ATGCCTTAGAGAAAAAATGTATTCCTGGCGTTGCTACGTTAGATGAATTGGCCAGTGATTGTGCACATCTGCACGTCACAGACAAAACGCAATCACTCGATCGGCCTCCCGTGGCGTTGCTTATCAGCCGAGGGTACGGCAGTATGAATGCTTGTGTGGTCATCAAAGGATAAGTAAGATGACAGTCGTTTCTTCATCGCTTGCTGGACGGTTCATGTATCACTGTGTACCGTATCGTCGACGGGTGATCATGGCAAATATTGATCAGGTGTATGGAGAGTCTAAAACCCGGTTTGAAAAAATTCAATTGGCGAAGGCCTTTTATTCGCATCTCATCACCTCCATGAAAGAAATGATATTACTTCGCTTTATGTCTGACTCCACATTACGAGATCAGGTGGAAGTGAGACATCATGAGCGACTGTTAGCTGTTGCTGCAGAAAAGCGCGGGGTATTGGTGTTGACGGGGCATGTAGGCAGCTGGGAATTTGCGCCTTTAGGTGGGATGGCGCATTTCAAAGAATTTGAAGGACAGTTTCATTTTATTCGTCGAACCTTGGGTAATAAAATGATAGAGCGTTTATTGTTTCGTCGTTATTACCAAGCGGGTTTACAGGTGATTCCTAAAAAAAATTCGTTACAACAAGTATGTGATGCGTTAGCAGAGAATCATGCGGTGGTTTTTGTGTTGGATCAACATGCATCACTGGTGAATCGAGATGGAGTGGCAGTTGAATTTTTTGGAAAAAAAGCAGGTACTTATCGCAGTTTGGCCAGTATTTCGAGACATACTGGGATCCCCGTTGTTCCGGCATCCACTTATCGACTGCCAAATGGTAAACATGTACTCGAGTTTCATGAGCCTATTGTGTGGGTAGATTATGGCAGTACCCAGGAATCGATTTATCGCAATACATTGGCCTACAATCAAGCCTTGGAACGCATCATTTTAGCGCATCCAGAGCAGTGGCTTTGGTTGCATAAGCGATGGAAGTTATGATTGCTGTAGTTGTTTAGAATAGAGAAGGATGGATTCAAACAAGGTGCGGATAAATAACGCAGAGATCCCATAGTGATTTGAAAGCGACCTATACGTGGCAAATTGTTTGTTTTCTTGTTCAGCATCCGTGATCTCTAAATGTAAGTGAGCTTTTATCTTTCCTATTTTTTGAGACAATGCTTGTCGTTCGGCCAGTTTTTGAATGAGGGAGGCATCGATTTCTGCGAGGGCTTGTCTTAATTGCACTAAGGCCGGTGGGATCATGATGCGTTCAGACCGGAGAAGTGTTGATTGCCGGGTACCGCATGATAAAATCCATTAGAGCTGTGTCTTGATCCCATCAGTGTTTCGAATTCGAGGAGGGCTTTTTCTGGCTCTAAAGTGTGCCGTTGTACAGCACGGAATAAGGCTGCCATTTTCACCATGTCTAGGGTGTGGGGCGAGAGACGGAAATGACGGATCCCCATGGACTGTAAGGCATGCAGCTCGGGTAATAGCGTTAGATGTGTGTGGGACTGTGTTTGTGTGCCATTGACGGTTAAAAAAGGATCGTGGTCCATTGTGAGTACATCTAATCCATCGGGATGTTTGTCGCACACAAAGGTGCAGTTACTTTTATGTAAGTGAAAGGCTCGTGCATGATAACAACGTGCGGATATAGCAAGAGGCATCCGTCCAAAGACTTGTACGGCTAAGGAAGCAGTTGCTTTGGAGGCTAAGAGTTGTAGTGTTTGTTTCGGTAGTTCAAAGGGTAATGTAACCATCTGTGCCCCAGCCTCTTCAAGCCATTTTAGGGTGCTTTCGTTATAGACATTCACATAGGGGCCTACCGCAAAGGAACGTTGTGAGAGGTGGGTTAGTAAGGCGAGATCATTGATTTCCATGAGAATATCATTAGATTGGTTGAGGCTTGCTAACATGGTTTCTCGTTCTTTCTCGGAGGTGATGAGTGCCAGAGATGAGACAATAACTTGTTTTCCAGATCGTTGTAATCGTTCGAGAATGTCTTGCTGGTAATATTGATGTAGGGGCTGTCGTTTTGAGCAGACAACCTCGCCCAAGAATACAAGATCGACATCCATTTCATCAGCGGTTTGATAATAAAAATCGCGGGTACGTTCTGGAGACCAATGGTAAAGTAATGGTCCAAGAGAAAGGATATCAGTCATCGCCAGGCCCTCTCATAAGCCCCTCTTGTATGTTTTTGTCCTTCAGATAAATGGGATAAGTCAGGGTTCAAGGGGGGGAGTCCTTCATGGTGTCTATCGATAGCTTGTCGAAAGGAGCGGACCACCTCTCGCACATAAGCAGGTCCTCGTTGGCGACCTTCTATTTTAATGGCAGATACGCCTGCTGAAATCAGTGCTGGGATTTTGTCGATCATATTTAGGCTAATGGGATCTTCAAAAACATAACTTAAGTCGCGATTGGCTTCAAAACGACCCTTACAAAGCGTCGGATAGCCAGCTTGCTCGAAGGGCAAAAATCGATTGATGGTATATCCACCAAGACGAGTGGCCAATCCTTTTTCATCTTTTTTATATTCAACATGACTAGCTGGAGAGCAAACGCCATCCCGATTGGGTGATTTGCCAGTGATGTAAGAAGAGAGTGAGCATCGGCCTTCTGCCATGGGGCACATGCCGCCAAACGCAAATACTTCTGTTTCAACGGTTAGTGCTTTGTTCATGAGAGCAATTTGTTGTAGGGTGAGGACACGAGGTAAAACGACTCGGGCGACTTGAAATTGCGTTGTGTAAAATTGAATGGCATCTATGGTTGATGCAGAGGCTTGCACGGATAAATGACGTCGTGTTGAGGAATGGTTTTTTTTGGCATAAGCCAGTAAGCCAAGATCTGCTAAAATCAGGGCATCTACCCCCGCTTGAGCGGCATCGTCAATGGCTTGATGCCAAATAAATTCTCGACCTGCTTGTGGAAAGGTATTGATCGCAACAAACAATTGGCATTGGTGAGCATGGGCATAAGAGACGCCTTCTAGGAGATCTGATCGACTAAAATTTAAGCCAGGAAAGTTGCGCGCATTGGTTTCGTCACGAAAACCAACATATACGGCATCAGCACCTTCGTCTACGGCCATTCGAAGTGAGACAGGTGTGCCACCGGGAGCAATAATGTCGAGTCGATTAGGTATCATGGTTTCCTCTGCGTTCTTTTTTAGAAAGGTTCGTTTCTAAGGTATTGACGCGTTGATGAAGGTTATCGAGTTGTTGTGTTTGTTGATCTATCTGTTGAACGATTGGAAAGATTGCCTCTTGATGTAGATAAGCGAGATCAGAGATAAAGCGTTTCCCCAACGTTTCTAATGGTTTTAGCGTAAGATGGACAGCGTGTTGAAAAGGACCAAATAAAGATAGAAAGAGGGATCGTAATGCAAGCGGTTCATTGTCCAAAGCATGTCGAAAAATCAGTAGGGCTTCGGTATCGCCTTCTGTTTCTAGATCACGAGAAAAAAACAGGGCGTCTCCATCGGCTGTGCCTTCTAATAAGGAAATGAGGACAGGGCTTGCTGCATGGATACTGACGTCCGTATGAGGGAAGGATGATTTAGGGAGCACTCGCGGGATCATCATGCCTTGTTGGATGGATAGCATCAGTTGAAAGGGCATGTCAGAGCAGATAAATAAAAATGTTTTTCCATCAGCTTCTAGCAGGCGCTCTTGTAACCGAGGGGAGGCTGCATGAACTGATTGTAAGATCCTATCAGCCAAGCGTTGCAGAATGAGAGGGGGTACAAATGAGAGCCCAATGCCAAGAAAACGATTGGGGTGAAATGGGGCGGTGTGAGAGTTCATATAACCTCCACTGCAGTATAGCAAGACTACTTTATGCGGCGCAGTATATCATGTTCTCTAGAGGGATCAATCAAACAAGGTGCCTTCATAGATGAAAGTTGCGGGCCCCGTTAATAGGAGTGGCCCGCTTGGATCCCGCCAATCAACGGTCAGTGTTCCGCCGGGCAAATGAACGCTTACATGCTCGTTTAAGTGATGATATAACCTGCCAATAGCCGCAGCAGCTACAGCACCACTGCCACAGGCGCGTGTTTCTCCACAGCCCCGCTCATAGACGCGCAGTTGAATCTCCTGTGGATTGAGTATTTGTATAAAGCCAACATTGGTTTGTTGTGGAAAGGCAGGATTTTCACTGAGTTCTTTGCCGATGCCGGCTACCTCTACCGTGCTAAGATCAGAGACGAGGATCACTGCATGGGGATTGCCTACTTGAATGGCATGAAATGTACAAGGTCCGCTGTCTAAGGAGAGGGTATAAGTAGGACGTGACTCTGGGAATAGGAGTGGGATGTCTTTTGGCGTAAGTTTAGGCGGTGCAAAGCTGACAGTGACCGTATCATCGTTGTTGAGTTGTAGTTGCATCTTGGTTGTAGGGGTCGATACTGTGAGGAGGCTTTTTTTTGTGAGGCCATGATGGTATAAGAAACGCGCAAGGCATCGGGCACCATTTCCACATTGACCCACCTCCTGTCCATCGGCGTTAAAAATTCGGTAAAAAAAATCAATGCTGGGTGTGTCACTTGACTCAACCAATAGACACTGGTCAAATCCAACGCCAATATCACGTCGTCCTAGGGTTGCGATCTGTGCCTTGGTAAGGTTTACTTGCTGATGAATAGCATCAATCACCATGAAGTCATTGCCAAGGCCATGCATTTTTGTGAATCGGAGGCTCATGAGTGGATCACCGGGGGATCTATCGGTTCTGGAAGATATAAAGGCCCCCGTTGACCGCACGCCCATAGCATGACCGTGACGAGAAGTAGGCATCCTAAACGATAAAGTGAGTTCATAGTGCAAGGTTGATGATAAGGTTTCTATACAAGATACTGCTTTTTGTTGCTAAGCGCACGTGCATTGGCGATAATTTGCTTTTTTTGAAGGGGGTACCCTTGAGTATTTATGTGAAAGATCCTGAAGAAGCGATAGAAGCTTGTGTGATATGGATGCATGGCTTGGGCGCTGATGCACAAGATATGGCGGGGCTTGCTGCACAATTGCCTTTGAGTGTTGCAGTGCGGCACGTGTTCTTAGATGCACCAGTCCGTCCTGTTACTCTGAATAATCATATGCCAATGCGGGCCTGGTATGATATTTTGGGCACAAGTTTAGTGGCTCGTGAAGATAAAAAGGGAATCAGTGAATCTGAAGCGATAATAAATCAGGTGATTGAAAAGCAGCTAGCGGAGGGGATGCCAGCGGAGCATATTTTTTTAGCGGGTTTCTCTCAAGGTGGCGCCATGGCTTTGTATACGGGGTTGCAGTCAACGCTTCCCTTAGCGGGGGTGATAGCATTGTCTGCTTATTTGCCGTTGGCATCGACTTGTCAGATCTCCTTATCGAAAGACACACCATTCTTTCTAGCAGGTGGATTGTATGATCCGATGGTGCTGCCGGCATGGACCAAGCAGTGTTTGGATCAGGTACGTGCTCAGGGATTTCAACAGGTATCCTTTCATGAGTACCCCATAGAGCATTCTATTTCAGCAACTGAAGTGAAAGATCTTGGAGAGTGGTTAAGCGCTTGTGTGAGGGCATTGAAGCGTCCAACGGAGGGGATAGCATGACTTGTGTGAAAAAATCGCGAGAGGTGCCTTTTTCTTGTGGACAAATGTATGCCTTGGTGAATGACATTGAGAAGTATGGGGAGTTCCTTCCTTATTTTGCGGCGTGTGAAGTGCATCACCGCGACGAGGATGAGGTGCAGGCGACGTTGAGCATTGCGGCAGCGGGTATGACCAAATCATTTACCACGCGAAATCGGCTTCAGCATAATAAAATGATAGAAATTCGATTGATAGATGGCCCCTTTAGTCATTTGGAAGGATTCTGGCGTTTTGATGACACACCAATGGGATGTCTTATTTCTTTTGATTTGGAGTTTACCTTTGCAGGACGTATGTTGTCGATGCTCTTAGGCCCCGTGTTTGAGCAAGTGACCGATTCTATGGTGGATGCTTTTTGTGATCGTGCCAAGGCGTTGCATGGGTAAGGTTACGCTCGTTT
>CAMBHM010000093.1 GCA_945867185.1 Legionella genomosp. 1 | reverse complement strand
GTTGTTTTCACACAACAGGATATAAACCCAATAGCATAGTTTTTTAGTCCTCAGCTTTAATGGCAAGATGCGCTCTGGAAGCATTGACACGTTCTCGTAATTCTTTGCCTGGTTTAAAATGCGGGCTATATTTGGCCGCAGTCATTACTTTTTCACCCGTTTTGGGGTTGTGCGCATTGCGTGGTGGGCGATAGTGTAAAGAGAAACTGCCAAAACCGCGAATTTCAATTCGCTCCCCATTGATGAGGGCCGCACTCATCAATTCAAGCATATGATTGATACTATCTGTTACTTGCTTTTCAGGCATATGTGTCATGGTTGCGGCAAGGGTTGCAATGAGCTCCGATTTTATCATACCCACCTCTTGGTTCGATTGAAAAAGATCTTGGGGAGTGTTGCTTTAGTATCACTTTCTCCCTGCGATTCTGCGCGTTTAAAACCGTAAAAAACAAGCACGCAAGGTATAGTATAAACCTGAAAATAATTTATTCAATGTTACCAACTCATTGTATGAAAAAAAAATAGTCTATACAGCAATTCCTGCTCATTCCTTTTAGCCGACACCCCTTGCTCGCACTGAACTTTGTTAGCGGGAACTCCTGTAGCCTATAGTGATTGCGGCTTGCTTAGGGGTGCATTAGATACGTTGCTGAATATAAGTAATAACGGCTCCCCAACTCATTTGTACCATTGTTTTTTTTAACAAACAAAATGACGCAGCATTTAAGGGCTTACTAGTCGTTATGAGGAGGGTCCCTGAGGAAAGTGTCTCAAGTCGCTGTTGGAGACGCACCCAGGTGTCTCCAAATAAAGCGGTAGCTTGAATGAATAATAGGGTTGCGTCGCTGAAATCAGTGTTTAAAAAATTGTCGTGGCGGCAGTGGATCTTGGTTGCAGAGTGCCTATACTCTTCAAGTAGATTTAAACGATGTATTTGTGTTACGGCAGTTTGATGAAGGGTATCAAATAGTTCGATGCCACAACTTTTTTTAACGTCAAAGACCATGGCACAGGCAAGGATTGCTTTTCCAGTACCACTACCCAAATCATAAAATACGGTTTGTTGGTGGGGCTTCACAAGGGATAGAAGGGCGATAAAAGGGAGAAACTCTATCTCACCATAGGTATACTCTATGGCATCTTGCCGTGCTCTTGCTTGCCGCGATAGAGTAAAGCCATTGACATCGGCGTATAGTTCTGAAAATACGCCATGATGAGCATGTAGATGATGGATCTTATACCAGTGTTTAAGAAGTATTTTTCGGCGTAAGTACGGTATAGAAAAGAGGATGAAAGTAACTAAAAAAAGGCTTGCGATCCACATGGGTATATCCTATAAAGAAGGCGTTAATGTTGCCTTAATTTATTATGATTACAATTAAAGAATAGTTTAAGAGTGGAGATCATCATGGCTCAAAGATATCAATTTTACACGCAAAGCGGAACTCGCGCACTGAGTTCTGGCACACCCAATGAATCTTTGAAGCAGGCCTTTGAAGGCATTCATAGTACTCTGAAAACATTGGTCTATGACACTCAAGATTTACAGACAAGGGATCTATTGACGTTGTATAGCCAAGCGATGCGTTCCACATTTCCTGTTAAAAATCAGGTGGGAAGGATAGTCCCAGCAAGTCAAGTACAGTTAAAAACAGAAACTCGTGAGCAGCATCTTAAATCGGGCTTAGTGGAAGCCTTGGCTGGCGCTATTTTAATAGGGCAGATGAAATTGGATGATGTTTATGATTACTTAGATAACAAACGAAGTGATCTTATCCCGAAAAACTGAACATCTTGCACTTAATTATCGCGATCCTTATCTATAAGGTTACAAAAAATCGTGTGCTTGCATCCATTTATCACTGGCAAATTTAGACATATAATTTCGGATAGAATCCGGCAGAATTACCAAGCATTTTTGTTCTGGTTTTAGTGTTTTTGCTGCTTGTAAAGCACCCCACATTGCAGCGCCACTGGATCCCCCAACCAACAGTCCTTCTTCTCGGATCAACTGCCTTGCTGTTCGAAATGAATCGCGATCATTTGTTTTTACATAGGCATCGATGAGGCTATTGTTTAGGACGTCTGGAAAAAAATCATAGCCAATGCCTTCGACTTGGTAGGGTGCGATTTCATTGCCTCCACCTAGAATGGAGCCAATCGGATCGACACCAATGATTTGAATGTTTGGGTTAAATTCTTTTAATCGTTTTGCAATACCGGTGATGGTACCACCGGTACCAACACCGGCCACAACCATGTGCAGATTCAGTCCAAAATCGTCAATGATTTCTTGGGCCGTGCCATGATAATGTGCATTGGGATTATCAGGGTTGGCGTATTGATCAAGGATATGAGAATTTGGGATGGTTTGTTGTAATTGTTTTGCTAAAGAAATATGGCTAGTAGGGTCATTCCAAGCTGCATTGGAGGGGGTTCTATAAATGGTAGCGCCCAGCCGTTCCAGGACCGCTTGCTTTTCATGACTCATTTTATCTGGCATGGTGATGATGACCGAATATCCCAGGAGCGCACCTGCCAAGGCAATGCCAATGCCTGTGTTGCCTGAAGTGGGCTCAATGAGCGTATCTCCAGGTTTGATACGGTGTGCGAGTTCTGCTTTTTTTACCATTTCATACCCGATGCGATCTTTAACCGATCCGCCTGGGTTAAAAAACTCACACTTGGCATAAAGCTCACAAGAGAGCTCCGCTCCTAATCGATTGATTCTGACAACTGGGGTATGGCCTATGGTATCAAGAATAGTAGGATATATCATGATGATCCTTATCACGGGAAGTTAGGTTCAGTATATACTGTTATAGTGAAAACGGGAGCTTGATATGAGTGAATTAAAGGCAATGGTTGCCAAGGCGGCGTTGGCGTATCTTGGGGACGATCAAGTGATAGGGATTGGGACAGGCTCGACTACGAGTTATTTTATTCGAGCCCTGGCAACGGTAAAACATCGGATTGATGCGTGTGTCGCAAGTTCATCTGTCTCGGAACGACAGTTAAAAGAGGCAGGGCTTCGAGTGATTGATTTGAATGCCGCAGGGGAAGTGCCATTGTATTTTGATGGGGCGGATGAAGTGAATGAGCGACGAGAGATGATCAAGGGTGGTGGTGGCGCACTCACACGTGAAAAAATCATTGCGAGTGTTGCGAAACAATTTATTTGTATGGTGGATGGTGCAAAATGGGTGCGCCGTTTAGGGACTTTCCCTATAGCTGTTGAAGTGATTCCAATGGCGCGTAGTGCTGTAGCACGTGAGTTGGTGAAATTAGGAGGAGATCCGGTGTATCGTGAGGGATTTATCACGGACAACGGTAATATTATTTTAGATGTCTATCGACTTTGCACGGATGAGCCCATTGCCCTAGAGGATGCTATCAATGGCATTACTGGGGTTGTTGAGCATGGTTTATTTGCCAAGAGACGGGCGGATTGTGTGCTAGTAGCCCGACAGACGGGTGTGACATCATTCTAAGGTTGCTTTTTTCTAGTCTTTTAGATAGGTTAAATGGCGAGTGACTTAAAATGTTAAGTGGAATAAGGGTGGTGCTATGAGTACATTCTTGACGGTAGTCTTGGTTTTATTAGTTTTGGTATTGTTTTGGTCTATAGGGATCTATAATGCGCTGATAGCGCTTATTGAAGCAATCAATAATAATAAGCGTCAAATCGATATTCAGTTGGATAGGCGCTACAAAGTGTTTGAATCATTGATTGAATCGGTCAAACAATATATGGATTATGAAAAAACCACCTTAAAAGAGGTGGTGGCATTGCGAAATCAAGCACAGAAGGCAAAAGCCTCTGGGGATGAAAAAGCACGGATTGAGGCAGAGAATGGGATCTCATCTATTGCATCGCATTTGAATGTGGTGTTTGAGCAATATCCAGATTTGAAAGCCAGTCAAAATGTGGTGCAGTTGCAAGAAGAAATTGTGAATACAGAAAATAAATTATCTTACGCAAAACAAGCTTATAACGATGGAATTGAGCGGTATGAGGCGAAGAAAAAATCATTCTTCGAAGCATTAGTGGTTGGTTTCTTTGCATCAAAACTCGATAAATCGTTTGATTATTGGGGATTGTCTGAAGAGAAACAACAAACACGAGAAGATTATACGGTAAAGTTTTAAGATGAGCCTCTCTGATTATCATGCGACGACAGGCAATTGGCGTTTACAGTTACAGCGGAATGAACGAAAAACACGTTGGGTGATTGCGACCTTTATCGCACTCTATGTCGCTGTGGGTTTGCTGGTGGATGTGTTCGTGTTGCAATCTTACTATCCGAGCACCTCCCTGACGCAATGTTTTTACGCCTTGGTGACGTTTCAGGCCATGCCACTTGCAACGTTGATTATGCTTGGTATTGCAGCGGTGTCGTTGTGGGTGACTTATACTTTGCAAGACAAAATCATGTTATTGGGTACGGACTCTCATCGGGTTACCTTAGAGACTGCGGGAAGTGCAGAGGAGAAACAACTGTTTCACGTGGTGGAAGAAATGGCTGTTGCAGCAGGGCTTAGTATGCCCCCAACAGTGTATATCATTGAGGCGCCTTATATGAATGCTTTTGCCAGTGGAACCAGTGAGCGGACAGCGCTCATTGCTGTGACCCGTGGTTTATTGGATAAGTTGCCGCGAGCAGAGTTGCAGGCAGTTGTTGCGCACGAGTTGTCGCACATTCGGCATCATGATATAAAACTGACAATGATGGTGGCGGTTTTAAGTAATTTGTTACTGATTGTATTAGATGTTCTTTTTTATGCCATGTTGTTCAAAAGAGATCGACGAGAAGACAATCGACTCTTCACCGTTATTTTGATCTTGCGTTATCTCTTGCCTTTGATGACGTTGGTATTAGCTCTCTTTTTAAGTCGAACCCGAGAGTTGATGGCGGATGCTGGGTGTGTGGAGTTGATGCGTGACAATGAACCGCTTGCTCGGGCATTGCTTAGAATCAAAGCTGATAATACAGATCATACTGTCGCGTATGAAAAAGCTTATGGAGAAACGGCGCATGAGCAGGTTCGTCAAGCCTCCTATCTATTTGATCCCTCAGATCTTGATCCCGTGAAGTCTTTAAATAGTGTATTTGCCACTCACCCAAGCATTGAGCGTCGATTGGATGCGCTGGGTTTTTTGTCTAAAAAAAGAAATCCATGACTGCAGATTTTTAGGAGAGGGAACAACATCCTGGCGTATCTGCTGTCTTGGGGGAGTCGGCGTGGACGTCATGATAGAGGTTTACCAGGACTTGTAACAAATCGTTAGCCGCTTGACTGATAGGGTTTATGTCACTGAACGTTGCAGAATTATTACGCAACAAATTCAGACACCCCTCGTGTTGTGGTGTGATAGGTCTGATAGTCTCAAAAGAGCCTCTTCGGACTGTGGCAGGATCTGGAGGTGCTATGACGGGTTGTGCAGCTAAATGGACGACGATAGCGCTTAAATTGCCTTTTTTCTGAAGTTGGCGTACCAAGCTTAAGACGCTGTCATGTAGAAGGGTTCGTTCATCGGCTAATACCTCTTTTATTAAAGCGATCAAGGGTGTTGCTGCTTTGGGGGTTTCGACGTGATCCAACTGGTCCATCAAGCTTTTTTTATCCAGTGCTATCAGTTCTTCTACGGTTGCTTTGTAATGGTTGATCTGTTTAAAAAATGGATCGGGCTGTGCTAAGCTAAAAAATTGGATCTCTTTGGTGTGCTCGGGAAGGAGTGGTTGTCGTAAATCATCTAAGGTAAGTGCCTTCTGTAATGTTTCTATGGAGGTTACCAATTTGAGTTTATCTATCAGTTGAAGTGCTGTTTTTTTATGGGGGCTCTCTGCTCGCTTACAGTAGCATTCCAACCAAAAACAATAACTGTCAGTAAGCTCATGAATCATGTGAAACCTCAATTAGGATCGCGCCCGATCCTTAGTCATGTAGTCCAACGCCCTTCTTAAGCAGGACCAAGTTAAGACAGCTTAATGCAACCAACATAAAACAAATGATCTCCATGGCGAAGAGCATGTTGACTTCTTGTTGCCCAATCATGGCTTGCCGTAAGGCGTTAACCATGTAGAAAATGGGATTGAAATGAGAAATTTTTTGCCAAAATGGAGGCAGCATGCTGATCCCATAAAATACGTCACCAAG
>CAMBHM010000092.1 GCA_945867185.1 Legionella genomosp. 1 | reverse complement strand
GCGTGACTGCTATTGGAAAGCGTTCTGTTGGGTGTTCTTGTTGAAAGGCTAGATAATCGAGTGCACCACCTCGATGGGGCAGCCAACGCATGATGAGCTGATTGCGGTTCCGTAGTTGTTGCCGATAGATGCCAAGATTTTCTCGGGGTTGCTTCGGTCCTTTGGTGGTGACCAACCCCCAAGTGATTAATGGTGCTACATCCCCGGGCCAGCAGGTTTGTATGGGTAATGTTGTTAAATCAACGTCATCGTGTTCAAAGACATGGGTTTGACAAGGTGCGTGGCTGATCTGTTTTGGCGCCATCGTGAGTGCATGTTTTAAGAGGGGCAGTTTGGTGACAGCGTCTTTGAATCCGGTGGGGGGATCGGGCTCTTTGAGTGCTGCCAATAAAGTACCAATGTTGCGAAGGGCTTCTAAAGTTTCCTCACCCATGCCCATGGCAACGCGCAGGACGGTGCCAAATAAGTTGGTGAGTACGGGCATGGTGTGATTTTTTGGATTTGTGAACAATAAGGCAGGGCCTCCTTCTTTGAGGATCCTATCGCTTATTACAGTCATCTCAAGTGTAGGAGATACCGGGTAATCAATGCGTTTTAGTAGATCTCGCGTTTCTAATTGTGCGATAAAATCACGGAGATCTACATATTTCATGAGATCGAAATCCTTACTCTTGTCGTTTCATGGCATCAAAAAATTCGGCATTGGTTTTGTGATTTTTCATGTGCTCAAGTAAGAACTCGATCGCATCACATTCGTCCATCGATTGTAAAATTTTACGTAAAATCCAGGTTCGATGTAAATCCTCAGGAGAGAGTAACAGGTCTTCACGACGGGTCCCTGAGCGATTGATATTGATGGCCGGGAAGACACGACGTTCAGCAATGTTTCGGGTCAAGTGAATTTCCATATTACCCGTGCCTTTGAACTCTTCGTAGATCACTTCATCCATTTTGGATCCTGTATCAACGAGCGCGGTGGCAATGATAGTTAAGCTTCCACCCTCTTCAATATTACGTGCCGCACCATACAGACGTTTGGGGCGTTGCAAGGCATTGGCATCCACCCCACCAGTCAGTACTTTGCCAGATGAAGGGACCACGGTGTTGTAGGCGCGTGCCAAGCGGGTGATAGAGTCTAATAAGATGACGACATCTCGTTTGTGCTCGACTAAGCGCTTCGCTTTTTCAATGACCATTTCAGCCACTTGAACATGGCGATTGGCAGGCTCATCGAAGGTGCTAGCAACCACTTCGCCTTTGACAGAACGCTGCATTTCGGTGACTTCTTCAGGACGTTCATCGATGAGTAGAACGATGAGGTAGCAGTCGGGGTAATTTTTTTCAATCGAATGCGCCAAATTTTGGAGCATCAATGTTTTCCCAGCTTTTGGCGGGGACACGATCAAGCCGCGTTGGCCACGACCAAAGGGTGCGCATAAGTCCACCACGCGAGCGGTTAAATCTTCGGTGCTGCCATTGCCTTGCTCCATGATCAATCGTCTGGAGGCAAACAAGGGAGTGAGATTCTCAAATAAAATCTTTCGTTTGGCGCTGTCTGGACTGTCATAATTGATTTGATCGACTTTTAACAGTGCAAAGTAGCGCTCAGTATCTTTTGGTGGGCGAATTTTCCCAGAAACGGTGTCCCCTGTGCGTAATCCAAATCGTCTGATTTGACTGGGTGAGACATAGATATCGTCAGGGCCCGCTAAATAAGAGCCGTCGGAGGATCGTAAAAAGCCAAATCCATCGGCCAATATTTCAACTACCCCATCGCCATGAATATCTTCTCCTTTGAGGGCGTGGGCTTTGAGGATGGCGAAGATAATATCTTGTGTTCGCATGCGGGAGGTGTTTTCAACGCCGATGTCCTGGGCGATAGTAACGAGATCAGCAATTGGCAGCTGTTTGAGTTCACTAAAATTCATACGTCTCACTTGGTATGTTGGTTAAATGAAATGGGTGTCCAGAGTAGTTGTCACGGGAAGGTCGGCTTGAACAGCCTCTGTGGCAGTGGTTTCTCATCGAGGACCACTACACAGTAACTAAGCTTAACATGAAATTTTTATAAATGATATAGAAAAATGATGAGTTATCCCCGCGAAGGCGGGGATTCACATTTTAAATATTACTATCTATAAAGGCGCTCAGTTGAGATTTGGTTAGAGAGCCGATTTTGGTGGCTTCTACTTGCCCATTTTTAAATAGAATCAGAGTGGGGATACTCATGACGCCATAGGTGGATGGTGTTTGAGGATTGTCGTCGATGTTGACTTTAGCAACGGTGATTTTTTCCCCATAATGTGCGGCAATTTCTTCTAACACGGGGGTTAGTGCACGACAAGGTCCACACCACTCGGCCCAAAAATCTACCAGTACTGGTTTGCTTGACTTGAGAACATCGTGCTCAAAGTTAAGATCGGTTACGGTTTTAATATGGTCGCTCATGATGAGATCCTCTGTTAAAGTAAAAGGCTTATTATGCTCATGATCCTAGTCTTTTGTCCAAATGTTTCCCTGATCACCAGGAGTTCGTGTTGCCACTCCCGCATCCTTCTCATAAATCACCAAACAATCCTTGAAGAAGGCTTATTGCTGCAATGGCTGCCGTTTCTGTACGTAAAATGCGGGGGCCTAGAGTGATTGGTTGAAAGCCTGTCTGGGTTGTGAGAGCTACCTCTTCCTCTTGGAAGCCCCCTTCAGGCCCTATTAATAAGGAAATTTCTCCTGGAGGTAGTGTGTAGGTGCGTAAGTTGTTTTGAGTAGAGGGATGCAAAAGAAGTTTTGTCGGTGCATGACATTGTTGAAGATACAGCGGTAAATTTATAATGGGGCGGATAAGGGGTATTACATTGCGTCCGGATTGTTCACAGGCAGCGATAGCGATGGCTGTCCATTGTGCTATTTTTTTCAGAGATCGGTCGTTATCTAAGCGAACAACACATCGAGCACTCAGGATGGGGGTGATACAAGTGACACCGAGTTCTACGGACTTTTGAATCACCCACTCCATACGATCGCCTTTGGAGAGGGTCTGAGCAAGATGAATGGGTCGCGGTGATTCACGAGTAATGGGCTGCATAGAATCAATATATACGGATATGGCGCGTTTGTGGACGGCCATGATCTGTGCTGAAAATTCTCGATTATCTCCTCGAAACAGACAAATCGTCTCGGGGGGTTTCATCCGTAAGACAAGCCCGATATGTTGACTGGCTGATTCTGAGAGCGTTATCGTTTGTCCTGGTTCATAGGATCCAGGCTCATAAATACGAACAGTTTTCATAGGCGTTCCGATGGTAGGTTTGTGATATGATCCTCTTTTTATCATTTTTGGATGACTCATGACTACCACTCGTATAGAAACTGACAGCATGGGGGAGATCCCAGTGGACACGGCGTGCTATTGGGGGGCGCAAACTGAGCGTTCGCTGCACCATTTTCACATAGGCGATGATCTCATGCCGCAGGAGGTTATTCATGCCTTTGGCCTCTTGAAAAAAGCGGCCGCGCTTACTAACCTTGAGCTTGGAAAATTATCTGAAGACAAAGCGCGGCTTATTATTCGGGCAGCAGAAGAAGTCAGCCTTGGAACGTTGGATGCACATTTTCCTTTGCGAGTGTGGCAAACAGGCAGTGGGACGCAGTCTAACATGAATGTGAACGAAGTGATTTCCAACCGTGCCATTGCAACGGTAGGGGGAATACTTGGAAGCAAATCACCCATTCATCCCAATGATGATGTGAATCTCTCACAGTCTTCAAACGATACCTTTCCAACCGCGATGCATTTAGCAGCAGCGCTCGCGTTTCATCATAAATTATTGCCTGCGGTTCGCCTGTTACGCGATGGGTTAGCTACTAAAATGCTTGAGTTCAAAGACATTGTAAAAATAGGTCGTACGCATTTACAAGATGCGGTGCCTATGACGCTTGGTCAAGAATTTTCAGGGTATGTCGCGCAATTAGATGCGTGTTTGCAACGATTGCAGGCTTGTTTACCTGAATTGTATCAATTAGCACTTGGAGGAACGGCTGTTGGCACAGGATTAAACACGCACCCAGCCTTTGGAGAAAAAGCTGCAGCGCATTTGGCTGCGATGACGAATTTACCATTTGTATCAGCACCTAATAAATTTGCAGCGCTTGCTTCTCACGAAGGGTTGGTGATGGCACACAGTACGTTAAAGGCTCTGGCTTGCGCTTTGATGAAAATCGCCAATGATGTGCGCTGGTTAGGATCTGGGCCTCGATGTGGGATTGGGGAGCTCTCTTTACCAGAAAACGAACCAGGTTCTTCCATCATGCCTGGCAAGATTAATCCAACACAAGCCGAAGCAATGACCATGGTCTGTGTGCAAGTGATGGGGAATGACACGGCCGTTACGATTGCAGCGAGCCAAGGCAATTTTGAGCTAAATGTATTTAAGCCGGTGATTATTTTCAACGTGCTTCATTCATTAAATCTGTTGGCAGACAGTTGTTTGTCGTTTCAGAGTTACTGTATCGAGGGATTAGAAGCCAATCGAGCGGTCATTGATCATTATTTACATCATTCTTTGATGTTGGTGACAGCACTCAATCAACATATTGGTTATGATAAAGCTGCAAAAATCGCAAAGAAAGCCCATGTGGAGCATCTTTCCCTGCAGGAAGCCGCAGTCAAGTTGGGCTATGTAACGGCAGATGAATTTGCGCGTTTTGTCAACCCTGAAGAGATGACGGGCCCTGGTTGACTGTTTTTATGTTATATTGCGATGCCCTGTAAGCATTAAGGTATGGAGTGAGTCATGAGCCGATCCTTCGAGCTGTTCCAAAAAGCGCAAATTGTTATTCCAGGTGGTGTGAATTCGCCTGTTCGTGCATTCAAAGGAGTCGGTGGCACCCCCCTTTTTTTTAAAGAAGGGCAAGGCGCGTATCTCGTTGATGTGGATGATAACCGTTATATTGATTATGTCGGTTCTTGGGGCCCCCTGATTTTGGGGCATTGTCATCCTAGGGTTCTAGATGCGGTGACTGAAGTGCTTCATCATGGAATGAGTTTTGGTGCACCGACTGAACTTGAAATCAGCTTGGCTGAGAAAATCATCTCGTTGATGCCTTCCATTCAAAAAATTCGGATGGTGAATTCAGGGACTGAAGCCACCATGACGGCGATAAGATTAGCGCGCGGCTTTACGAAAAAAAACAAAATCATCAAATTTAATGGCTGCTATCATGGGCATCATGATGGCTTGTTGGTAAAATCTGGCTCAGGCGTGTCGACATTGGGCTTGCCGTCAACCCCGGGGATTCCTGCTAGTATTACTGAACATACAGTAATCGCTGACTTTAATGATTTGGAAGCAGTTAGACGCATTTTCGAAACATTTCCCCATGATATCGCAGCTGTTATCGTAGAGCCCATTGCCGGCAACATGGGCGTTGTATTACCGGATCCTGATTTTTTAAAGGGATTGCGTGCGTGTTGTGACGAGTATCAAGCATTGTTGATTTTTGATGAGGTTATGACGGGTTTCCGAGTTGCGTTAGGGGGTGCACAAGCGCTTTATTCTATCACGCCTGATCTCACGACACTGGGGAAAATCATTGGTGGGGGCATGCCAGTTGGGGCAGTTGGCGGTCGAGCAGATATCATGGATCACCTAGCGCCCTTAGGGGCTGTCTATCAAGCAGGGACACTCTCTGGAAACCCACTGGCGATGGCAGCAGGGCTTGCCACCTTAACTGAAGTAGAAAAACCAGGATTTTATGAATCGTTGGAGACAAATGCTTTAAAATTAGCGCATGGTTTGGCAGAGATTGGGAAACATCTTCATGTTCCATTGTCCACAAGGGCCATTGGGGGACTGTTCGGGTATTGTTTTAATGACATTGAAACAATACGAAATTATCAAGAGACGGCGGCTTCAAATGAAGCCTTATTCAAGCAGTTTTACCATGAGATGCTGCAACGAGGGGTGTATTTTGCACCTTCTCAATATGAAGCGGGCTTTATTTCTAGTGCGCATGGAGCACTAGAAATTGAAAAAACATTGCATGCGGCACAAGAAGCGTTAAGTTTATCATGAAATTTCTGCTAGAAGCTTAAGAAGTCTGCTAATCCGGATAAAATACTGTATAATACAACACTATTTTCAACGCAAGTGTATAGAGTGCCCTAT
>CAMBHM010000091.1 GCA_945867185.1 Legionella genomosp. 1 | reverse complement strand
TGGCAATGAATTCAACGACAAGTCACTCTGTCAAGCCGCTATCACCGTCCTGAATCAAGCAAAAATTCAAGCGATACCGGTGCAAGGCATTCACTTGAGTCAACAACATAAAGCTGACTTTAAGCTGCTTCTTGCTGTTTTTCAGGGCACTCACTGGATCTATCTCAACCCCCAAACCGCAGCGACAGGCTTACCCAATGATTTTCTTGTCTGGCAATTCGGTGATACACCCATGTTTGATGTGATCGGGGGGAAGAAACCACAGTTCACCCTCACGGTCTCTCCCACTCCCATTAATGCTTTAAGCATTGCAAAACTTCGAGGCGTTCAAACGGAATCCCAACTCTTGCGTTTCTCTTTATTACAACTCCCTGTTCAAATGCAAGAAACGTATAAAATTTTATTAACTGTTCCCATTGGCGCCTTCATTATTTTGCTACTGCGTAACTTCATTGGCCTCAAAACCTTCGGGACCTTCATGCCAGTATTAATTGCCCTCGCCTTTCGAGAAACACATGTCATCTGGGGGATCATTTTATTTACCCTCATTGTCTCCTTCGGGTTGTTGGCTCGATTTTATTTAGATCAGCTACGCCTACTGCTGGTTCCACGACTTGCAGCAGTACTCACCGTTGTTATTTTACTGATGATCTTTATCAGCGTGCTCAGCCAGAATCTCGGGTTGGAGTCAGGCCTATCTGTCGCCCTATTCCCGATGGTCATCCTCACAATGACCATCGAAAGAATGTGCATCATCTGGGATGAGCGAGGACCCTATGAAGCCATTAAATCAGGAGTTGGTAGTATGGTTGCTGCCGTTATCGCCTTTGCTGCCATGAGTTATGCGCCCATGCAATATTTGATGTTTGCCTTTCCTGAACTGTTATTGGTACTACTTGGCTTCATCTTGTGGTTTGGCCAATACCGAGGTTATCGATTATTAGAGCTCTTCCGATTCAATGCACTGGCTGGAGCAACCTAATGTGGCGATCTTTTTTTCGCTTACGACAACGAGGCATTCTAAGCATTAATCAACGAAACAGTGATTTTGTTTTAAAATACAATCCCCGTAAATTGTATCCTTTGGTCGATGACAAACTAAGAACCAAACGACTGGCGCTCCAAGCAGGGATTGCTGTCCCACCACTCTATACACTCATAGAGACAGAGCACCATGTCAAAAAACTAAAAACCTTACTACAACCTTATAAAGATTTTGTCATCAAACCAGCACGCGGTGCTGGGGGAGATGGTATCATCGTCATCACCGAGCAAATTTTTGATCGATATCGTCAAATCAATGGCAAACTCTTAACCATTCAAGAGCTAAGTTATCATCTCTCTTGCTTGCTCTCCGGCGCCTACAGCTTGGGAGGATATCCCGATTACGCTCTGATTGAACAACGAGTGATCGTCGATCCCGTCTTTGCAAACGTCAGTTATGAGGGGGTTCCCGATGTCCGTATCATCACACTTCTTGGTTACCCTGCCATGGCGATGGTGCGCTTGCCAACACGTCTATCTGGTGGAAAAGCCAATCTACACCAAGGCGCCATTGGCACAGGAATAAATCTTGCAACCGGAGTAACTTTAGGCGGCGTCTTCCATAACGACACCATCGATTACCACCCCGATACATTAAACCCGATTGTAGGCATTCAAGTGCCAGACTGGGATAAAATATTAGAAATTGCTGCAGGCTGCTATGAGTTAACTGGGCTTGGATATCTTGGTGTAGATATCGTACTAGACAAAATACACGGCCCTTTGATGCTAGAGCTCAATGCACGCCCAGGGCTCAACATCCAAATTGCAAACCGAGAGGGCGTCGTACAGCGTTTTCGTTGTATAGAAGAAAGAGCAGCCTTGGGCAAAGAGCCTATCCTTGCCAGAGTCGCGTTTAGCAAGCAGAAATTTGGTCATTAATATTCCATTTTGGTCTAAATAATGATACAATCGTTCGGTTTGTACGTAAAGGGGCTACTAAAATAAAAATGCTAACTGATGATCAAAAAAGAACTCAACATTGGCAAAAATGGGTCAACGCCTTTAATATAATGGCCGATGCTGCCAATACAGGCTACCTATTTGATGCATTAAGCAAGTGGTTCGTTGCTTTAGGGGGGCTCGCAGGATTAGGGCAACTCATTGAAATGTTGATCCTCGCCTTTCGCTCCCTGGTTCGCTTGACCAAAATTGTGGGGCGCAGTATTGGTGTTGCATTCCCAGGGGATCATGGACCAAAACCGGATCGCTCTCAAATTGCAAGTGATCTGGCCAGCGTGACCTGCTTTCTATTAGCACTGATTCTCTTTTCTGGCATCCTCATCCCTCCCCCTATTAATTTTACAGTGGCTTGGGCAGTGGGCTTAGTGGGATTTGCCATCGTCAATTACTCGGATTTTAAACGACCAGAAAACAAAGCCCAAGAAAAATACGAACACCTCCTTCAACAAGGCAGCGCGCAGGAGAACATAGAAGCGGCCCGCATTGCTTTTACGCAAAGAAGAGCGGAATGGCGATCGCACACTGCCACCCTAATAGGACTGACACTGATGCTACTTTGTGGAACCGCAGCACTCTTTGCACCCCCACTACTGGCACCCGTTTTATTGTTTATCGCACAAGCGGCTAGTATCTTTATTATTCTTGTTTTTCTTGAGAGGCCCTATCGATGGGCCCTAGAGCAGTATGAAGCAACTCATACCAAAAAACCATCGGCCACCGGGGGCGATAACGAGCCAGTAGCAGCACCAAGACCAAGCCCCATGACCGCTTTAACAACGACCCCAGCCGTCTCACCTACTCAAGCTGGTGCTACCCCTTCAGGAAAAGACAGCAGCACATTTGAGAGATTTTTTGCTACTCTGATTTATCGATTTTGGACTCGAGGTCAAGTGCCCTCTACACTCGATTCAAGATCACCTTCCCCCCCCACTCTAACAACTTGAGAGACTCAACCACTATTCGTTTCATACAACGACTTGCTTGCTTCATCTTATCGTTTTTTTGATTCAAAAAACTGCATTAATTGATACAGAGAATGCCTGGGTGTTTACACTTCCAGAACTAGTTCCTGCGTTATTGCCAATACGCGTCGAGCCGTTTGGCAACGTATCGCTCCAGGGCCCACCCCAGCTGCTCGCTTTTGTTCCTGTCATTGAGTAGCTGTAGCTAAGATCCACAAACCATGTCGAATTTATAAAATAGGTCGTGCCGATCATGGCAACGCCGCCAAACAACCATTGATTTGTTGAATAATTAGAACCATTTCCTACCCCGGTAGGACTAATTGGTAAACCATTCACGAAGGCTATGGGGCTCGCCATGTTTTCAATTGACATCTTGGTTTGGACAAAGGTAGGGCCGCCCCCCAAGTACAAATAATTTTTTTCGAACGAACGGCCGATGAGTGGAATCAGAGAGATCTGATGATTCATTGTTTGCCGATAAGTCTGTACAGTATAATTCCCAGCAAATGGATAAGTAGTCGTTACTCCATTAATTGTCGCTGTAACTCCACCCATCTGTGGAATTAATAGATTACGATCAGCGCTTACATTAAAGTAGCTATAAAAAATCTTGCCACCCCACATCCACTGGCTTCTGGAAAGATGCCGGAAATATCCGGCTTGTATAATGGGCAGCGGAGCTGAACTTGAATTCAACATAAAGTCAGTCGATCCACCACCCCATCCAATGACTGGACCCGGTTGCCACGTGGTCCCACCGGCATAAACATGCTGATTTGCAAAATTAACCGAAGATCCACTTACTCCCAAGCCTCCGAAAAAAGCCGATTGTGGCACCAGGGAGGGATCAAGAGTGGCCGCGATGACTGATCCAGTAAAAATCGCAGCAAAAGGTAATAAAAAAATATTAAAAAATGAACGCATGATCCGAGCCCCCTGAGATCAAAAAGCCTTATTAATCGTTATCACTAATGCTTGGGTATTCACACTGCCGGAACTGGTTCCGGTGTTCGTTCCGGTACGTGTTACGTAACTACGACTAATGTCAGTATCCGTCCACGAACCACCCCAACCACTCGTTTTTGTCCCTGTCATCGAGTACGTGTAACTGATATCCACGAACCAGGTAGGATCTATAAAGTAAGTAGCACCTAACATAGCAACGCCGCCAAACAACCATTGGGTTGTTGAATATTTTTCGCCTAGGCCGATTCCTGTAGGAGTGGTGGGAATAACTGCAACACTCTCGAATCCGGTGATGTTCTCAATTAAGGTTTTTGTTTGGACAGTAGTTGGGCCGACTCCCAAGTACACATAGCTTCTTTCAAATGATCGGCCGATTAACGGGATCAGCGATATTTGCTGATTAATAGTCTGCCGGTAAGATTGGACAAGGTAATTCCCAGTGAATGGCGTATACGAACCATCTTCGGTGAATCCACCCGCTTGTGGGATCTGTTGTTGACTATTGGCAGATCCTATACCCCAGTAGCTGTATGAAAATTTACCGCCCCCCATCCACTGGCGGCCGGGAAAATGCTGAAAATATCCGGCTTGTATCACAGGCGTCAGGGCCGATTGAGAGTCCAACTCAAGGCCGGTTGATCCGGCGGCCGATCCGATTTGGGCCGTATGGATTCCGTATGGCGGGCTATAGGATGTTCCTTTGCCATAAACATCCTGATTACCAAAACTGCCCGAGCTCCAGCCTCCTCCTAGCCCTCCAAAAAAGGCTGATTGCGGCACAATAGACTTATCGATCGCGATTGCCGAACCAGCGTTCATCATGCCCCCAGAAAAAGCATTGGTTATGGCCAAGCTCATCAAAAGACCCGCTAATATCATTTTTTTCATATAAACCACTCCTTAGCTCTAAGTATTCCGTCACAGGAACGTTGTTTCCTGCCCCTGCTGATTCAACCTCAACAAATATACCACAATATACCCATTAAAATTGACTGAATATATTGATATTCCTCTTAAGGAGACAAGGACGACCAGACATTCCCGACTCTACTCCAACGACCTTGCCCCCGCGTACGACTCCTGTATAATCAATTTAACCCATCAAAAAGATCCTTGAGAAATCTCAACTATGCCTGCCCTACCAAAATATCTGCACTATTGTACTTCAAATTATACTTATGAAAATACTCAACTTATTTCACCATTTGTAAAGAAAACATCATGACATACCTTGATAAAACCGCTAGTTTAATGCCTGCATCACGACGAATACTCTGTGATAAATCCACCGAAGCGCCCCATAGTGGGCCGTATAATGACGTGATACGCATGGGCACTTATCTATGTCGACGATGTGGTTTGGCTTTGTTTCGCGCGCATAATCAATTTCATGCCAGCTGTGGTTGGCCCAGTTTTGATGATGACATTACAGGAGCTGTCAAACAGATTCCTGACGCCGATGGTCGTCGACAAGAAATTCTCTGCAGTCGTTGTGAGGGGCATCTTGGACATCTATTCCTTGGTGAACATCATACACAAAAAAATGCGCGGTACTGTGTCAACGGGGCATCTATCGATTTTGTAGAAGACAGTACCGTTCTAGATACTAGCGAAGCGCTTTTGGCCGGCGGCTGTTTTTGGGGGATCGACTATTATTTAAGCCTACTCCCAGGTGTATTGAATATAGAGGTAGGCTTCTCTGGTGGACACACAGATACCCCTACCTATAACGAAGTCTGTGGCGGTGGGACGGGGCATTATGAAGTAGCACGTGTGCTTTTTGATATTGCCAAGACCGATTACTCCACCGTGTTAAAACGATTTTTTGAAATCCATGATCCAACACAACGAATGGGTCAAGGCCCCGACATCGGCGAACAGTATCAAAGTGCTGTTTTCTATCACACAAGCCAAGAAAAGAGCCAAGCAGAAGCACTTATCGAAGCATTAATTTCAAATGGTTATGATATCGTCACCCATCTTTTACCCGCCAAGTCATTTTGGCCTGCAGAAGAGGCACATCAACACTACTACGCTCGCCAAGGGACGCTACCTGCTTGTCACCGAGTGATCACGCGGTTTATATCTAATAATTAGTGTTAGGACGTTATTTCAGGCGCGATCCTTACTTAGCAGCAGCGGCTTTTCGTTCTCTCTCTTTAGCAATCACTGTTTCAGCTACACTGCTTGGGCAAGCAGCGTAATGAGAGAACTCCATTGAAAATTGA
>CAMBHM010000090.1 GCA_945867185.1 Legionella genomosp. 1 | reverse complement strand
GCAATTCCTCCTCTGTATAGCCAGCCATCAATAAATTATTGATCTGACGATCTTGATCCTTAACACTATACAATTTATTTGAGGACTCTATTGCTCCCACTGCCAATTGAAATTCCCCTTCTAGAAATGGATTTGTTTTTGTAATCCATTTATACTCAGGGGGATGATTAAGTGCTTCCAATAACGGATTAAGACGCTCTCTTAATTCCTGTTCTGACAATCGCCCATCCAGACTCGGAAATAAATTAGAAATCACTTCAGGAACATTGTCCATCACCAACTCATATCCAGTACTCCTGCTTCCAAGAAAATAGACCTTATTATTACACAAAAAATACTCTTGTTTTTCTCTTTCTCTCGTTCGACCGGCTGCATCTTTCTCAATACCAGGTAGTTCCGCCACGCTTCGTAAATCATAAGGATGAAGACGTCCTATACTTTCTCGAGTTTCCATCATTAGCGCAGGCCTTGATGGATCATTCAAGCAAGCGATAAATTGCCTGTCAAACTCACGACGCCATCTCTCCTTCTCTGTAGCAAACAAAACCTCACCAGGCATCACTTACTCCAAGAACATCAGTCTGTACTTTAACTATAGACCATGTACTGAGATTACTCTAATTCCTCCTCTATGGGCAGGAGTTCCCGCTAACAATTCAGTGCAGGCTCAGAGGAATTAGCGGGAGTTGCCGTTCTATGGGTGACACTATATTTTCTTTTTAAGATCCCGGTAAAAATTTTCATGCACCCCCAAGGCAAGTAAAAGCCGCTGCGTTGCATTCCATTCGTAAGCCAAGAGCATCCGTTGTTGATTCACTTTAAATTTATAGACATAGACACCGGACAACTCACCTTTTTTCTCTTCGCCTACCTCAGGATTCATCAAGATACAGCGTATCGCTTCATTCACTGATAACTTGCACGCATTAGGCAGTTTTTTGTATGCCTTTTTAAAACCTGGCATCTGTTTTAATGCAATGTCACTCACCTTCATCCTCAAATTGAAACGGTTCTGCTAATGACTTATCCTGGTGTTTGGATAGCAAGGTCTCTTTAATAAATTCAATGGGCAACTCGGGGTTATCTAAAGCGCATTTGCCAAGCTTCGCCCAATATTCTATTTGATTTGGGATAGAACGGAATTCTGCCGATGCGACCTTCTTAGCATCGTTGTATATTGCTTCATTGATTCTAATTGCAATGCCCATGACTCACCTACAGTTGTAATAAATTGCTACATTTGTAGTATAAGCTAATAAACAAGATTTAGCGAACTCCTCACCTGAAAAAAGGCAGCGCGCGGCTCCCGCTTAAGCGGGAACTCCTGGGAAAAAGGGGATTTGCTTAAGAGTCCTGCTTAACCACAATCTTCCCTGAGGGTATTGGTGTTAAAGTCCGTAGGAATGCTTGGATGGGCAAACAGAGAATGTTTTTCATCTTTAGGCGCTCTTGACCCCCGTACAAAAAAAGGGGGGTTGCCTCTGGATAATCGTTGCAGAATGATTGAAGCCCCGAAAGATCTTTTTCATACACGTTCGTAGCATGCTTGACTTCAATGGCATACAATCCGGCTGGACCATCAATAATAAAGTCCACCTCTACTCCGTGTTTGGTTCGCCAATAATATAGTCGGTTAGGTGAGCCTTGATAATCATTCCATGCTCGTAAATGCTGTAACACCAACCCCTCTAAACCTGGTCCATTGATTTCGCTCGGTTTGTCTAGAAACCCTGTCATGCGTAGACTTCTATAGATCCCCGCATCAAAATAATAAAATTTCTCATGGGCAATTAATTGTCTTTTTGCACGTTTTGTAAAAACAGGTAAGTGATAGCTGAGTAATAAGTCTTTCAGAATGCTCAGGTATCCTTCAATCAGCTTACGCGACACCGCACACTCTCGTGCAATATTACTCACATTCAACAAAGAAGCATGTGAAAAACTCGCCACTTCCAAAAATCGAGAAAAATCACCCATGCTCCGCACCAATCCCTCCGCTTTGACCTCTTCGTTCAAATAAATCCCAACATAGGCCTTCAACGTATCTACAATATCATCACTCTCTACAATAAGTGGAACCAACCCAACATTCAACGCAGATTCTAATGAAAAATCGTCACCCAATTCTGCCGCCATGAACGGGTGCATATAGCGAACAACCGCACGACCAGCCAATAAATCAACACCAGCACGTTTCAATTTTCTAGCACTTGAGCCCGTTAAAACAAACTGCCATCCTTGCTTCTGCTCTATCAGACGATGGACCACTGTTAATATCTCAGGTATTTTTTGGATTTCATCAAGAATAATTGTTTTTGAGTCCGTCGCTTGTACAACCTCCTCCAGTCGCTCTGGGCGAGCTTGAAAATGCCTTAGTTCACTTGGGTTCAGTAGATCAATGAAATGGCCATCTGGATAATGCGTTTTTAACCAAGTTGATTTCCCTGTTCCACGAGGCCCAAATAAAAAATAACTTTGTTTGGCCGGACTAAATAATCGTAAAATATTCGTATCCAAGCTGACGTCCTTTTGGTAAAAATTAACCTGGTATCTCCATATTACCGGGAAAAATGGAGTTGTAAAGGTGATCTTCGCCAGCAATTCCGCTAACTCATCTGAGCCAGCCAGCAAGGGGGGTCGGCTAAAAGGGTATATTGTCCCCACAACGGATTATCTATAATCGCAACGACATGCAAAAAAATTATTATTCATTCCTGGAACCCTATCAACAGCCAGTTTTTGGAGAAACTAATTTATTTTTTTGATCACATGCGGATTTAACACGGGCATCAATGGGTTCGCCCAGAATCTCTGCTCCGTCTCTACTGGAATGGTGTTTTTTAAATGCAGTGTGTTATCATAGAACACAAATATTAAACTTATTGCATCAGCAACTCATAGTAACCGATGTGGTGTTGGGGGCGCAGATTTTAACAAAAGAAGGGTGCAATGATGGCGAGTGTATGTGTATCGGCGTTATTTGAGGACATTCAACAAGCATTGACGGTTTATGCAGTCAGAGCAAGGACTGATTTTAATAAACTATCTACTTTAGATGCAGGCAAACTATCCAAGAAAACAGATGTCTCACTCAAAGATGCTCTACTTTCATTTTACCCATTTCTTGAGAAGCACCCTCATGTCATTGTCAACATTCACATGATCCCTTTGGTTTTTGAAATATTGAGTGCTGATAAACCTTCGGCGAACACAAAAACACACGCATTGGGGCTGCTGTCCAATCTTTTGGGTCATCCATTTTCAAAAGATCTGGCACATCGTGCTGTCCTTGAAATCAAAAACCATGCTCTTATTTTGCTAAGCTTGTTGAAAGAGAAAGGTGAAGAGAACCTTGATCTTAAAATGAACCTTATCCTTTGTTTGAGTTTTTTTCCAGAGTCACATCGACTTCAACGGGAAATTGAAACCATAGGGAGTTATTGTTTTTTATTATTACAATCCGTTGAATCGGGTCGAAACAGAGAACAGCTGCAACAACAAGCACTCGGTGCAATAGTAACGTTGATGGATCCTTTGAATGAGCAACATCTTCAGGTTTTAAGAAATGACAGCGTGGTGATGCGCGTTTTAAAAAAAATCGCGCAATCTAGTACTTTGGAGGCTGTCACGGCGTCGAAGATTCTTCAAGCCGTTAAAAAAGATCCTGTGGAAGTGGTCTCTCTTGTAAAAGAGATGCCTGGCTGTGGCGCCGTGTCTGCGTCTTCTCCTGCCATCATCGAACCCTTAAGGTTAAGGGTTTCAGGGTTAGAAGCGGCTTTGAAAGAATCCTATGATGTTCGTGCTTACTTGGAGATGCAATTACAGATCCTTTCTGAATTGGACTCGGTAAAACGACGTCAGGCTGAAGGAACTTTAACAGATTCCGCCACATTGACAGGGGCCTTCAGAGAATCGGTTTCTGTTTTTTTTACTAAAGCAGATAAGGAACATCGTGAATGGGTAGAAAAATCCGAAAGACTTAGGATGGAAGCCCACGAAGAACATGAAGCACAAACCAGAGCATCAGAAAAATCTAGCCGAGAAAGTGCGTTCGAAGAAGAGATAAAGCACTTGCGTGAAGAAAATCACACCGCTCTTTCTGAAATGAAGCTTCTGCGCGGACAATATGCTCATGCAAAAACACACATTGCTGATTTGACACTTTCGATCAAACAGAGGGAAGCCGAGATTCGTCAGATTGAGAAAAAATTGACGTTGTGGGTTGAACGATGCAAGACGATGCAACCAAGGACTGCAGGAGCTGGTCTACGCGCGTTAACTTCCGGAGAAATTTTTGACGCCGGGGCCATAGCCCCTCACCTTACCTTAGCTTTGAAAGAAGCAAAAACTGAGATTACTCGGTTGAGTGCACGATTAACTTGGGCCGATCAAACTATGGTAGAAGAAAATACAATCAAAAAAGCTTTAAAAAGTGAATTGAATGTTTTAAAGAAGAAAGAACAGCGAATTAGAAAAATAAAAGCCTTGAGTCTTGAGATCCTAGACTTGCAAGCCATGTTAAGGGAGGGGCCATGGCCCCCTTTGCCCTTGTTGGGGGACATTGTCTGTCCTCGAAAGACCGAACATGAGCTCAAGACTAGACTGAATGCATTAAAAATACAGCTCGAAGAAAGATCTCGTCCATCCGTAAGTGATCCATCAGAAATTTTGCCCTCCTTAGATGAAAAGACCTGTATCGTGTTGTTATACAACTCCGATCCAAAAACGCAAATAAGCGCTGCAATTGCTTTGCTAAAAATGTTGGCCGAGGGCTACTCTAAAGCAGCATTGGCAGGCATGATTCATTTGAATCCATTAAAGCAACTGGTAAGATTTGCTACGGAGGAAGTAAAACCACACCTTCAAAAATTGGTTGAGCATTTAGTAGATCCAGCGGGGATTGAGGAAAGAAGTCACTTAGAACCCGTACTCCATTCTTTTCGTGGTATCACCTTACCTAACGTGATGCAAACTATGTCACATTTTAAAACCGAGCTAGCTCAGGTTGATCCTACAAATTTTAAGGATCTTCATCTTTGTTTAGTTGGTAGTCAGGCAAGAAGATTTTTAGATGAATCAATCAACCTGGAATCAACAGATTGGGATCTAGAGTTCTTTAGTCGATGTGACCATTTTAATCCATACCTTGCCAAGGAGCGTATTTTAGCGTCTTGTTTTTTCAAGCAAATCACAGAAACTTATTTTAAAATCAATGCCGAATCACCCGTTGTGCTGCCTGATTTTGAGCTTGGGTTTAAAGGTGAGCTCATGGATGGGACAGCTGTTGATTTGAAATTTTCAATTTACAATAAGCCAGACATGGATCTAAGGGAGTGTTATCGCAGATCCCAACAAAGTCGTCGCTTGATCAACAAAGCCTTCCTGTTTGATGCTGATAATGAATGCATCCTTGGGTATGATAGGCGCTGGCGTGCGTTTTTCCAAAACCATGATCCATTGTCGTTTAAAGATTATGGTTATGGGATTTATGATATCGCGATGGAGCGTCACCTTAACAATATCGACGCTAGACACCCCTGTTTGCTCAATGATCCGGAATTACGTTTTGCAATGACCACCGTCCTCTCGGAAGCCACGTTTTTACGTGAGAGGGTATTGGGTTATGCCCGCACACGTCTTGTTACAAAATTAATAGAAAAAGGGACCAACGATCCGCAAGTGGTTGCAAAGAGCTTGATTCGAGACGTATTAGAAACCTTGGGTCTTGATACAACTTTTATACTTCCAGGCGTACGTCAACAGCGATTTTTTGATGCGTCTCACGCACCAATCACGGTGATGATTGAGAGCAATGAATCAAAGCACTCACTGGGTTGAAAGACCTTATTTCTTTTCTACTAATGTTTTTAACTGAGCCAGGCCGCTGTCAAACTCCTTTCCGAGAGATCATCATAGTACAGAAACAGTCATTCGCCTACAGCTCTCCCATTTAAATAGGATTCTTGTATCTCGTCATGCGCTTAAGTCATAGATAGTCCTCTTAGGGTATGTCTTTCGGCTGAGGGAGCTGAAGAAACTGCTTTTGGATCTGCAGTACAGGCAGTTATCTTAATATTTTCTTAAGGTTGATCTGATAGTCTCAGCCATCCCAATAGGACACTAAATAGAGGTTATCATGCGTTATAAAGGTTCGGAATTGGAAGCAATGATGAATCACGCTTGGCGCGCGCTGCTGCTGATTGAAGCAGAACGTCAAGCAACTTGGACGGCTTTTTTAGAAACAGCTCCCGCAGATCTCAAAAAAAGCACTAGTCATAGAATGGATGGATTGTTTGTTTCTAAGCCTCGTGTGTCTGGCGCACCTGAGATCGCCTCTTGGAGTAATGCGTATTTTACAGCAACACAAGCAATACTTA
>CAMBHM010000089.1 GCA_945867185.1 Legionella genomosp. 1 | reverse complement strand
TTGCTTACTTGAGCTTGCCGATCGTTCAGAGCAGGGATTGGCCCTGCCTGCTGTAAAAAGAAATGACTGGTTTCCTGATACGGTGTATCAGCCTACGGTTGAAGAGGAAGTGATAGAGGCGGATTCCCTCGAATGGTATTCGGAGGTAACGGAGGGGCATCATGATTTCTTTTCGTATGAGTTGGGGATTTTAATTGAAGGCAAACCAGTCAGTATTGTGCCGCTGGTGGTCGACTTGCTTCGAACGGTTCAGTTAGAGTCATTGGAGCGCTTTGCTGATGAAAAGCGACTGCAGTTGCGGTTGGCAGAAGGAAAAGTGTTACAGATAGCTTGGGGGCGGATAAAACCCTTGTTACGGTTGGTCTTTCAGTATTGGAAGCGTGCTGTTTTAACGGGGCCTACCTTGGAGGTAAAACGTTACCAATTGATGTTGATGCATGAGGCCGAGTTGGCTTTGGCCGCTTCTTTGGCGCGTTTTCGGGGATCGGTTGCCATACAACAACAACTCCAGCAATTAACCACACGGGAGTTGCTGCCTTTGATGGTTATTCCCAAGGGCTTGCGCACCCAATTACGTGATTATCAGCACCAAGGATTTAATTGGCTTCAAGGGCTACGTGAAAGCCATTTTGGGGGTGTGTTGGCAGATGACATGGGGCTTGGAAAAACCATACAAACGTTGGTGCACTTGCAATATGAAAAAGAACAAGGACGATTACAGAAAGCGAGTCTCATTGTAGCACCGACCAGTTTGGTCTGGAATTGGTTTGATGAAGCCTTGCGTTTTACCCCGGATCTCCAGGTGTTGGTGTTCCACGGTTCAGATAGACATCGCGACGCCTTTGATGAGTATGATCTAGTCATTTCGACTTACGGGCTGATTCAACGGGATAAAGCGCGCTTTTTAAGTTATCCCTTTTACTATGTGATTCTAGACGAAGCCCAATCCATTAAAAATGCCCGAACCAAAACCACGCAAATCGTGCAACAACTCCAGGGAGAGCATCGATTGTGTTTGACGGGAACGCCACTTGAAAATCATTTGGGGGAGTTGTGGTCGTTATTTCATTTTTTGATGCCAGGTCTATTGGGCGATCCCAAACAGTTTCGACATCATTTCAGAATTCCTATTGAAAAAGAAGGCAATCTCGAAAAGAGGGCGTTATTAATACGTCGGATCAGCCCTTTCATGTTGCGCCGAACGAAAAATCAAGTGGCACAAGAATTGCCTCCTAAAACAGACATGACGCGAATGCTAGAACTGAGTGGTGCGCAGCGCGATCTGTATGAAGCGATCCGAATCAGCATGGAAAAAAAAGTTCGAGATGCGATTGCAAGACAGGGTTTAGGCAAGAGTCAAATGATTTTGTTGGATGCATTGTTGAAACTAAGACAAGCCTGTTGTGATCCAAGACTCGTATCGTTGCAAGAAGCAAAGATGGCCCATGGTACATCGGTCAAGCTAGCCAGTTTGATGGAACTGTTGGACAGTTTGATGGAAGAAGGGCGACATGTGTTGGTTTTTTCGCAGTTTACGACCATGCTTGCTTTGATTGAAGAGGCCTTATTGGCTCGTCAATACACGTATTTGAAGTTAACCGGTCAAACGACGAATAGAAAAGCCGTGGTAGAAGCTTTTCAAGCCGGTGTCGCACCGATTTTCTTAATCAGTTTAAAGGCAGGCGGTACTGGGCTGAATTTAACGCGCGCGGATACAGTCATTCACTATGATCCATGGTGGAATCCTGCGGTAGAAGATCAAGCAACCGATCGCAGTCATCGAATAGGGCAAGAGAACCCTGTGTTTGTATACAAGTTGATCACGGTGGGTACGGTAGAAGAAGCTATTTTGAGTATGCAGTCAAAGAAACGCCAACTATTCGATGGGATATTGTCCACGCATAGCAACGAAAATCACCGGGTAACGGAGGAGGATATCGCTCGATTTTTTGCGCCATTGCCTTAATGCAGTACTTTATGGTTGCATATAAAGCCGTGTTGGGGCCGGGTTTTGTTCTAAATTGGGTGCTGGGGTCATCATCGGACTCTTTTCTACAGATTGATTGGAAGCCTTTGTTATTTGTATATAGTATATTATAGTTAAATGAAAGAATGATTACTTAAAGGATTTTTACCGTGTCCATTTTTCCACAAAAAGAGCAAGTTATAATCGGGGTGCTTTCCTTATTTATCGTATCGATATCTTCTGCTGCTACGATAATAAGCGAAATTTATGCAACGAATGGTGCCTCACTTGGACAAGTCTCTTTTGAGGACAGCAAATATGGTCTTTTAATAAAATCTCAGCTTTCTGGGCTGCCGGTAGGTCTGCATGGTTTTCACATACACCAGCATCCTAATTGTGGAGATGGTGGTATGGGCGCTGGGGGTCATTTTGATCCTGGCACCACCAACAGTCATCAAGGACCTTATGGTGAAGGTCATTTAGGTGATTTGCCTGTATTGGCTACCAATAGTAACGGTGAGGCAAATATAACCTTACTAGCACCCCGTTTAACTACTCAAGACGTTCAAGGGCATGCCATTATGATCCATGCCGGTGGAGATAATTACAGCGATACACCGCCCTTGGGTGGTGGTGGCGCACGCATTGGATGTGGAAAAATTCCTTTATAATCATATATTACACTAAGTCTGATTATCAAAATAATCAGACTTAGTGAGCAGCTGGCGCCATCAGAACATGTTTTGGGTCATTTTTAATCGCGCGCAAAAGCCTTGGCGGGCCCTGTTGGCTCAAGTCCCCCCTGCTCCCAATTTTGAGGTAAAAAAATGAACCGTTGCCCTTGGGTCGGCCAAAACAAACCGCACTACGAGCACTACCACGATACCGAATGGGGAGTCCCAGTACATGACGATCAAAAACATTTTGAAATGCTGATCTTAGAAGGCGCGCAAGCAGGACTCAGTTGGGAAACTATTTTGAAACGGCGAGAAGGCTATCGTGAAGCATTTAAACAATTTGATCCTGCCGCTTGCGTCAATATAAGCGATGATTATTTAGAAACGCTCTTAACCAACCCCAATATTATTCGCAATCGGTTAAAAGTCTTTTCTGTTCGTCAAAATGCACGAGTGTTTATCAACATCCAAAAAGAATTCGGATCGTTTGATGCTTATGTTTGGCGGTTCGTTCAAGATCAACCTAAAATCAATCGACCCCAATCACTACAGAACGTTCCAGCGCTAACACTAGAATCAGATGCCTTGTCTAAAGATCTGAAAAAACGAGGTATGAGCTTTGTTGGATCAACCATTATGTATGCCTACATGCAGGCAGTGGGTCTGGTTGATGATCATATACAAGGATGTTTCCGTTATGCAAAATAATCATTAGCTTGGTCGTCATTGTACCGCAACCGGATAGGCAGGCAAGTAATACACGGATATTGCGAAAATTCATGTTCTATCCTTAACTGTGTGTGTTCAAAAGACCACCGCCACTAGCTTCTGCTATGTTCGCAGTAGCGCCAGACTCCACGTCGGTAACTGCCAGAGGGGTTAGACGTGGGGGCGAATAAGTCCTTTTGTCACCATTGCTGACGCCGGTTGTTAAATCAACCCTCATGAGGGTGCGCATTTCATGCTCCATTGTAACAGCTCCATTTATCTCGAGTTTATGTCATGGGTGATTGATTCGCGTCTAATACTAGAGCTACAAGCAAGTGGCCGTGAAAGGAGTTATTGTAGTGATACCGGTTATGATACCTCCGACCTGGTTACAAGTGTAACTATAACACCCCGTGAAAGCAGTGCAAGGAACCCCGTCTGTAAGTATTCCATCCAGGGCAATAGTACCACTGTTGGTGTGAACGCAGAGCTCGAGATCGGTGGCAATCGCTGGCAGGTGCCCGTTGAAGTAGGCCACCCGCGGCGACAGTGCTCCAAGTGCAAAGGCAGGGCCCCCGAGGTAATCAGCGCTAATCCGGTTACCGCAAGTTAGCAAAGGGTCATCGTCAGAGGTAAAACCTATGCGCGTCACCCCGGTCGAAAGCGTAAAGGATATATCTAGCCGTACCGCATTTGCCACCCCGATTGGCGTCATGCTTAACTCGCTCGCATACACGCTAGGCGTCGCGCTCAGCGCCAATAAAATCACTATTTTCCGAAGCTGAGGGTTTTTCAATTTGACATTCCTTAGTATTGTGTAGTTCCCACTCCATTGGATAGGTTAAATTATTATAAGGTCACGCACTACTCTTTAACATAAGGTAGTGATGAAAAGTATAGCATAATTCAAACAGAGTTGAGCCAAAGCAATTGGGGGAGAGCGGCTATAGCAACGGTTTGTAAAGCGGTATTAACTGCAAACTGGTAAGCCACCAGTTCTACTGGTGAGACTCCAAAAGCTTTTAGCGTTACGGGAGTATGCATAGAATCTATCCCATTAACCGATGACCTTAATATTAGAACTCTTGGGCGAGCTCTAGATCGTTGGGGGTTTACATTTGGGAAAGGTATCCGTTCTCAGCATCTTAAAGAAAAAGATCACGTTATTGCAGCAAGGCAACGCTACATAAGAAGAAAGCGTGAAAATCGAAAAGGAAACGGCACTATTCGGCCCGAAGTTTATTTTGATGAGTCCTATGTAAATAAAAATCATAGCAATGATTTTACTTGGTATTTCGAGGAAGATGGGCCACTAGTGCAAAAACCAACTGGACAAGGTGAGCGACTGATTATTATTAATGCCATCACAAAAGATGGATGGGTTCCTAATGCGAAACTAATTTATAAGAGCACAAAAAAGACCGGTGATTATCACGGACAGGTGAATTATGAATTATTCAGCAAATGGTTTCAGGAAAAACTTCTACCAAATATTCCTAATAATTCTTTGATTATTATGGACAATGCGCCTTATCATAACGTGCTAAGCCTCTGTTCTGCGCCGATCTCTACTAGTAAAAAAGAAGACATGCGCCTTTGGTTGGCCAAAAATAATGTGCCAGTCTCGGATGATTGCTTAAAGCCGGAGATGATTGAACTTTTAAAAAAAATAGCCCCCGCGCCTACCTATGCAATCGATTTAATTGCAGAGCAGGCAGGGCATGAGATATTGCGTACTCCACCATATCACCCAGAACTACAGCCAATAGAAACATGTTGGGGTATTGTGAAAAATCAAGTGGCACGAAATTCTGATTTCACTATGATTAACTTGTTACTGCAACTTGATGCTGCATTTGACAGTGTAACAAAACAAACGTGCGAGGGATTAATTAAGAAAATAAGACTGATAGAAGATGGTTTTTGGGAATCTGATTCGAAATTAGATAAATAGAAATGCAAACTTGATTATTATACATTTATTGATAAGCGATCTGCCGGGAATGACCATACCGATCCTTATAATGCACAACCAACCGATTATTCACCAAGGTTGCTTTGTTTGCAAAATAACCATTAGGTGCATGAATAGAAGCATGTCTAGGGAAGGGGTAAACCTGGATTGCATCGTTTTCATCATAGCAAACATAGATGCCCCGCTTAGGATCAATCAATAAGGGCCTATTGTGATAATAATCAGGAGGGGTATACGGATCCAAGTTCTGAATGCGATATTCGTGTGTTGCACAAGCAATTGCAGTGTTTGGTGTAATAAAAATCAATGATTTTGTGCAACCTGATCCGCAAGAAGTTTCAACGTTTGCGACCGTATCACTGAGCCAGGTTGTGAAAATCAACCCAGGCTGATGAGGCATCACAGTATAGGTTTCGTGCGTTTTAAAATTAATGGCAGACGCCAGGCAGTGGATTTTCCTCTTCAGGTGCATGTTGAATCTCCTCGAATAGTGCTTTACAGCGTTGCCATGCTAATTTATCTGCTTGTGATCCGTCTTGGCCTGGATGTTGTAACCTTTTGTAGTTGGGATCATTTTTTCTCCAGCAAGCAAATTGAAAAGGTTTTAATACAATTGTACGGTAGGAATCACCCCATCGTTTTTTAGAAAGACGGTTACGGATAATCCATGCAATTGCACGTTTGCTGGCTTCATTTTCGCCTCCAGCTTCCCCATACAACGTCAAAGAAAAATATAAATGATCCGTAGAAAGTTTTTCATCGATAGCCATGGCGTCAAACGGACTACGATAGCAGCAGCAATACCCCTTTACATGCTCAGTATAAACCTTGCCCTGTTTAGTTATTTTTTTACGATCATGTGGACGAACCCAGTACTTTCCATCTGGGCAGGATTGGGTAGTCTCACTTGAGGGAGATTGTTTGTTTTTGTGCTGTTGCATCATATGCTCCGTTTTTATTCGTCTTGGCCCAACTTTTCCGATACTTTCTTTAATGAAAGAAAATTATCGGTAGTCACCACTTTTTTGAGTGTTTTTGTTTCCAATGCGATACGTGCTTTTTTGGCACTCCCTCCA
>CAMBHM010000088.1 GCA_945867185.1 Legionella genomosp. 1 | reverse complement strand
TACCAAGCACTTCGAAAACATCGCAAAAACACTCTATGCTGCCTTACCAACACAAGTACAACAACTTGAAACTGAGTTAGAACAACAATTCAAAGACATTTTACAATCAGCTTTCTCGCATTTAAATCTCGTCACACGCGAAGAATTTGACGTGCAAGTCAATGTCTTATCTCGAACACGCGACAAAGTAGAAGCCTTACAAACAACCCTAGAACAGATCTACCAAAACAAAAAAGATTAGCATAGACTGATGGTCCAACCTCGAAAAGAGTTTTACCATGAATCTTGCGATAAGCAAAACGCGCAGTGCCATCGGCATTCACGCTCAATCTGTTTCTGTAGAAGTTCATTTGTCCAATGGGTTACCTGGGTTTGCCATCGTAGGACTTCCTGAAACAGCCGTCAAAGAAAGTAAAGATCGGGTACGCAGTGCCATCATTAACAGTCAATTTGAATTCCCTTGCCGTAAAATCACTGTCAATCTTGCCCCGGCTGATCTACCAAAATCGGGAAGCGGCTTTGATTTACCAATCGCCATTGGAATTCTCGTGGCCTCAGGGCAACTTCCGGCTTTCAAATTAGAGTCTCACGAGTTCATCGGCGAATTGGCCTTAGATGGCAATCTCCGTGGCGTGTCTGCCATCATTCCTGTTGTCCTCGCCGCCCACCGAGAGAAAAAAACCTTAATCATTGCGCTCGCCAATGCCGAAGAGGCCTCTCTTGCAGGGCATGACGGGATCTATGCAGCTGGTAGTTTACGAGCTGTTTGTGCCTATCTTTGCCAAGATACCCCGTTGCAGCCTTTACCCAAACGTCCTGAAATAAATCGAGATAACGATGGCTTGGATTGGTCTGATGTAAAAGGACAACACCATGCCAAACACGCCATGGAAATTGCAGCGTGTGGTGGGCATAGTATTCTATTAAGCGGTCCTCCTGGTAGTGGAAAAACCATGCTCGCAAGGCGATTTAGCACCCTTCTACCCGAGCTATCCGAAACCCAAGCCTTAGAGTGTGCAGCCATTACCTCTGTTCGCGGTCAGTTGCCTAATTACAGCCATTGGCGCCAACCCCCCTTTCGCGCCCCGCATCACACTGCCTCTCCCATCGCCTTAGTGGGTGGCGGAAACCCTCCAAAACCAGGTGAAATTTCACTCGCTCATCACGGGATTTTGTTCCTTGATGAACTGCCCGAATTTCATCGTCATGTCCTAGAAACACTGAGAGAACCCTTAGAATCTGGTACGATTTGTATCTCTAGAGCCGCCATTCAGACCGAATTTCCTGCACGTTTTCAATTGATTGCTGCCATGAATCCCTGCCCGTGTGGACAATGGGGCAATCCAAACAGCTCCTGTTTATGCTCCCCTGAGCGCATCAGCCGATATCTAGGGAAACTCTCAGCACCGCTGTTAGATCGCATGGACATGCACATCATGGTTCAAGCTTTAACTGAAGACGAACTGGTCACCCCCAATCAGATCCCAGGTGGTGAAAGCGCCCGAATCCGCGACACAGTCATTGCGGTTCGTGATCGGCAATTCAATCGCCAGGGATGCACCAATGCCGCGCTCAGTGCAAAAGGGTGTGAAACAGTGTGTCTCTTAGGACGTGATGAGCAAGATTTTTTACGAGACGCGCTCAGCCGACTCAAACTATCTGCCCGTGGCTTTCACCGTTTATTAAAAGTTGCACGAACCATTGCCGATAAGCGTGCATCAACAGCCACCGAATTGCCCGATCTGATGCAAGCCTTAACATTCAAACAAACGTTGCAGATCCCTTTATAAGGAACTCAAGCAAAGCCATCCGCATGAAAACACCATTGGTGACTTGCTGAAGAATGACTGACTGAGGACCATCGGCGACATCACTGTCAATCTCCACCTCACGGTTCATGGGCCCTGGATGCATCACTAGCGCATTCCTTTTTGCGTAAGCGAGCGTCTTTTTTGTCAGCGCATACTCTTGACGAAAACACACCAAATCCAGATCCTCTCCCTTTAAAAGACGTTCCTGTTGCACCCGTAAGCACACCACCACGTCGGCATCTACCAAACCCTCTTTTAATGAAGTCGTCACTCGACCATACAAAACGTTATCTGGTTGCCACAATAAAGGCGCCACCCACACGACTTCTTGCACCTCAAACAACGCATACCCCTCGCTTAAAGAATGCGCGACGCGCGAATGCCGAATATCACCAATGATTGCAATTTTAAGCGTATTCAGCGCTGGTTTTTTCTCATAGATGGTCATGAGATCCAACAACGCTTGGCTAGGATGCGCTTGCGTACCATCTCCTGCATTGATAATTTGCAGCACATTTTTTTCAGAAAGATGAGTGGGCAACCCTGGTGATCCATGCCGAATCACCGCCATCTTTATCCCCATGGCTGCCAGAGTACTCACCGTGTCCTCGATGGTTTCTCCCTTACTTTCTGAAGAGGTGTCTTTATCCAGCATCACAACAGGCATAGACAAGTGCTTAGCAGCGAGCTCAAAACTCACGCGTGTCCTGGTGCTGTTCTCATAAAATAATAAGGCCACCGGATGATCTGTATAAGCAGGAAACGATCGCGCTGTTTTAAACCATATCGCACGCTTAATCAGTGCAATCGCATCCTGATGGGATAACGCACTTATCTCTAGAAAATGATTCATCATGCCTCACCTTGAACCTTGTAACCACTGTTCAAGTATCACACAAGCAGCAATGCTATCGATTTCAGTGCGCTTGAGTTTCCGATACCCACCCTCTGCAAAAATCTGTGCACGTGCTTCGACCGTTGATAAGCGTTCATCGACCAAAAACACGGGTAATTGAAATCGTTTTCGCAATTGACGCGCGAACCCACGGGCTGCAGACGTCGTATATTGCTCACTGCCATCTATACAGGTGGGATAGCCTACCACAAGCCCACAGGGCCGCCACTGACGCAACAAAGACTGGAGGACATCCCAGCTTGGCACACCGCCTGTAGCACCTAAAGTAGACAAAGGAGAGGCACTTGCCGTCAAGCGCTGACCAACCGCAACCCCAATACGTTTATATCCAAAATCAAATCCCAGATAAATCCCGTCTTCAAGCATGGCCCACGTCAGTACTTAATTCGTTCATTTTAACACCCAGCATCAACCCCGCATAGTCCCAACGCTCTTCAAAAGGGACCTCATACAACAACTCTGATTTATAAGGACAAACCAGCCAGACATTATTCACAACCTCTTGATCCAATTGATTGGCGTCCCACCCTGCATATCCCAGTGTCACCAACACATCCTTGGGTCCGGTTTCGCCCGCTATGGCACGAATAATATCATTGGAGGTTGTCACCGTCACCCCCTCTCGCAAGGCAAGGCTTGATCGCCATCCCCCAAGAGGCCGATGAATCACGAATCCACGTTCTGGTTGTAAAGGCCCCCCAAACAATAACGGAATCCGATTGCTCTCCACGTGCAAGGGCTCGATCTGTAGTTGATCAAATACCAACCCCAATGGAAATTGCATCGGCCTATTGATGATTAATCCAACCGTACCCTGAGGCTGATGCTCGCAAACATATACCACGGATTTTTCAAAATTCGGATCATGAAGAGAAGGCATAGCAATCAGCAGATGATTGGCCAACGACGCTGGTAGTGTCATCATAACATCCCCCCCCTTCTTATTCCCTTCCTCTTGTTCTTCATTATAGACCATAGAAACAAATAGGCGCTTGACATGATTTCGCACAAACCCTATTCTGGTTAAGGAGATGACCATGCGACCAATCACCCTTATAGGGCTTTTTTTTCTATTTATCGGCCCTTCACTGGCGGGTCCGATCGAGATCTCGCATCCATTTGACACCAGAAAAGCCAATCAACAATTCGATCATATCAACCTTCAGTTATCCGTACAAAACCTCAATCTACATAATCTGACCCTAGCCGTAGCAACCCTTTCAGAACTCACCCTCAAAGCAGATCAATGCGTTGAATCCCTACAAAAAAAATCAGACAACCTGGAGCTCTTAATCAAACAAGGGACCGTTGTTAAAGAAACCTCTCATGAAGGCGCCGATCGGCTCTACCTCGACCACCAACAGAAAGAAATCGCTGACAAACAAGCGCAATGCCGATTGTTTTCTATTCGAGTTAAAGAAGCGATTGATGCTTATAAAACTGCCATTTCACAATTACAGCAAGAACAAGCATTGACCAGAGATCTTCCGATATGGGCAATGGTTGATCAAGCTTTACAAGCCCCTGCTGAAACAACCCTCCTCACAGCACTGTTTACCACACTCCCCAATGCCATACCCTCTCTTTGGTTTTGGATAAGCACACTGCTTATCGCTGCCTGTTGCTCTAGTCTCATAACCACCCAACTTCGCAAAAACAGATTGATTCGCCATCAACTTCGCATGAATCAATCCAATACCACGCAATGGATAGTACAAACTCTCTTTTTTACCACCAGTGCCTTATTAGTCGATTTACTTCTAACGACCAACATGCCGACACTGCATCACCTTCCAATCGCTTTGTCGGCCATTCTCTTTACCTATTTCCTATCTTTGCTAGGGTTGTTGATCTTATTTAAAATCAAAAAAATACGTGCGTTTTTGTATTGGTATTCTCTTAATCTTGCGTTTTCACAATCATTCTGTATTACCCTTATCAGTGTTTACGCCTTAGGACTCATTGGACACGAATTGGGTCAGTATTTTCTACCCAACAGCCCTCTCTGGCAGTTACTTCAATCGCTTTTTGTCATACTGATTCTCGCCATGGGCGCCTATTTCATTCGCTATTTTTGTCGAGCACACCGACATTTCCTTTTCATTAAACATCATCACCAAGCGATTCAACGGCTCGTGTTCCTCCTTCTATCTATTACTGCCGCTCTCAATATCTTAGGCTACCTCGCCCTGGCTCATTATTTAACCTTTTCCGGGTATATCACCTTCACCCTCATTTTTCTGACCGTGTTACTGATCCAAGGCATCAACAAGCTCTACTTGATGTTGCAGCTTCAGCCCACCACCAAAGCAACCATCATCCGATACTTCGGATATAAAGCGGAGCAGCCGTTCACAGAATTTTTAATCTTAAAAACAGTCGCTCAATTGCTTGTCATTGCAACCAGTCTTTACTTCATAGGACAAAGTTGGGGGTTTGCGACAGAGTCTATCAGCAGTTTTTATGATCAATTGCTCCACGGGATCCATTTTCTAAACATGACCCTCTATCCCACGCGAATCCTTGCTGGCGTAGTAGTCTTTTGCCTACTGTACTTACTGTTTCGTACGCTATCTACAGGCATTAGCCGCCATCAACAATTTGAAAACGAGGAAGAAACCCAAGTAGCCGTGGCGTCTATCCTTACCTATGTTGGATTTACGGTCGCCCTCCTTTCAGGATTTTTAGTAGCTGGATTTGACTTCACGGGGCTTGCCATCATTGCGGGTGCGCTTTCAGTGGGCATTGGGTTGGGGTTACAGAGCATCGTCAATAACTTTGTCTCAGGCATCATTCTACTCATTGAAAAGCCCATCCGACCAGGCGATCGCATCAATGTCGATGGGGTTGAGGGATTTGTAAAAAAAATTCGCGTGCGCTCTACGCAACTGATCACCCCCTCCCGCGAAGACATCATCGTACCAAATTCCGATCTCATTACTCGTCGGGTCACCAACTACATGTTCAGTGACAGTTACTGTCGTATCGAATGCCAAGTCGGAGTTGCCTATGGCAGTGATACACAGTTGGTGAGAGATGTACTCTTGGCTGTTGCAAACGAGCACGAAGAAATCATCAAGAGTGGCCGCAATAAACCGATGGTATTGTTTCGATCCTTTGCAGACAGCGCCCTTGTTTTTCTACTGGGATGCCTCATCAAAGATGTCAATAAAAAGGCATTGGTTCAAAGCGATTTGAATTTTGCAATAGAAAAGGCCTTTCGTGAACATCAAATCGTTATGCCTTTCCCGCAACGAGAGATTCACCTCACCAATCTCGTACCTACTAACCCTGGTTGAGTGTCCTGAGATACCGGTTGAGCTGAGACAATAGCAGGGCAGGTTGGGGCATGATCACGCTCCTTGTTGTGAAATAATTTTTTTCGGAATCATACTGAAAAAAACAATGTCCATCACCCCCTGTTTTCGACCATAATTTTTTCTTTATGATCGCAAGAAATTACAGTGCGCTTTATCAAGTCAATCTTGAACGCCTCTTCACAAAAAAGCTTGAGCAATGAGTTCCTTTTAAGGTATGTTAAAAAAGTGATGTGCGGTTATCACGATTGTCATTTACGGAAGAATGCAATTGCCATCTAACACTTTAGCAAAAGGAGATATCATGGCTAGAGGAGAAGTAAAGTGGTTTAACAATGCCAAAGGCTGGGGGTTTATCATACCTGAGGGCGGCGGCGAAGA
>CAMBHM010000087.1 GCA_945867185.1 Legionella genomosp. 1 | reverse complement strand
ACCGACCAGGTTTCTTTTAATGAGAGCACGCTGAGTGGAGTGGGCTCAGGGGTATTGTCTTTCCCCAACATATAATCATCAATTTGTCCGCAGGCTTGCACTAATAGACAAAAAGCAAGTATGACTACACCACGTGTTCCAACTATTACTCTCATCGTTCGTTCCTTTCGATTTACACTGCCGTATGGGGTATCGCCGTATGCGCCTGTTTAGATTGCGTCATGGCCGCTAATTCATTGCGTTTCATTTCCAAAAAGAGATTTCCCATCCCATTCATCCGCGCATCACTCATGGCTTTTTTGTAAGCCAAAGTCGCGTTGGTATATTGACCACGAGCTGCAAAAATATCCCCTCGTAATTCATTCGCAAGAGGCAAATAAACGCCACTGTCCACCTGACTCAATCGGGCCAGTGCTTCATCATAGGCCGCTCTAGAAGCAAATAGACGAGCCAATCGAATGGTTGCTATTTGCTTTAAGGCTACGGTTGGCGAGTTGGTTGCAACATAATCGAGCTCCGCTTGGGCTTGCTTATAATTCTCACGAGCAATATACAACTTCGCCAATGTCAATCGCGCTGCATCGGCATAGATCGTTTGCCCGTAATCCGTTATCAGTTGGCCCGCGTAAGCACGAACCCCTTTGTTATCTTGACTTGAGAAAGAGGCCATGAGGTGTTCATAAGCATTCGATGCTTGTTGACTGATTTTTTCTTGATGCCAATGCCAATATTTATAACCAGACATCGCTAATAAAACGAGCGACAAAATCACAGTAATAAGATTGTTATAGCGCTTCCACCATGATTTGATGGCATCAATTTGTTCTGCCTCTGTCATATAGACTGACATATTGCTCTCCTAAACCTTAAAAAATTGCCCATTGAGTTCACTTTGAAGAATGGTAACTTGTTCTTTTGATTCCCGTAAGTCTTTGATACTAATGGTTTGATTCACGATTTCATCCTCACCCAACACGCAGGCAAACCGTGCGCCACTTTGAGCGGCCATTTTAAATTGACGCTTGAAATTTCCCCCGCCAACATGTACCAACAGGTAAGCGGCAGGTAAGCTATCACGTAGTGCCTCGGCCAAAACCAAAGCCCGTTGCAAAGCAATGTCTCCTATGGCAACAAAATAGACAAGTGGATCTTCTAAGGGTTGTGAGGTAACCCCTACTGCCTCTCGTAATAACAACAAGCGCTCTATACCCATCGCAAATCCAACTGCCTCAGTGGGTTTACCACCCAATTGCTCAACCAGCCGATCAAATCGCCCACCCGCACACACCGTTGCTTGAGCGCCCAAGTGATTTGTTGTCCATTCAAAGACCAAGTCCCCATAATAATCAAGCCCTCGTACCAACCTGGGATTCACCGTGTAAGAAATACCCAATGTCTGTAATCCCTCACACAAGGCCTCAAACCTGTCTTTGCTTTCCTGACACAACACCTCATGCAAATGAGGTGCCTTCGCAACCAACTCATGCAAGGTCGAATTTTTACTGTCCATGATTCGCAACGGATTTTTATCTAATCGCCGTTTGCTATCTTCATCCAATTGATCACGATGAGGCGTCAAATAGCTTACCAATTGCTCACGATGCCGTTGACGATCTGAGACGGATCCCAAGGTATTGATTTGTAATGTCACCCCCTCCGATACACCCAACGCATGCCACAGGCGCCGACATAACGCTATCATTTCAAGCTCTATACCGATCCCTGAGATACCAAAAGCTTCAACGCCCACCTGGTGAAATTGCCGATAACGCCCTTTTTGAGGTTTCTCGTGGCGAAACATGGGACCTGAGTACCACAGTTTTTGTTGTTGGTTATATAGTAATCCATGTTCTAGACAGGCTCTAACGCAACTGGCTGTCCCCTCTGGACGTAAGGTCACGCTGTCGCCATTCAAATCACTGAAGGTATACATTTCTTTTTCAACAATATCACTTGTATCCCCAATAGTCCGGTTGAATAAGTGTGTGCTTTCAAGTAACGGCATTCGAATCTCTTGGTAGCCATACCCTTGAACAACCCCTGCAATCAGTTGTTCCAAATGCTGCCAAGCAGCACTTTGCTGGGGTAACACATCATTCATCCCACGGACAGCTTGGATGGACTCAGGCACTTTCTTTCTCCACGAGGGTGTTTTGTATAGGTTGAGGAGTCAGTAACGATCGCATCTTAGACAGATCTGTCAAACGAATCTCCGTTTCAGTTGTATTAGAGGCGGTTACTTTTTCTGATTCGGCTGCTGTGAACAAAGGTTCATTGCCTTTGTTCGTATGCCACCAAAGGGCCACTGCAATCAATACAATTGCCGCAAAAAATCCCGTCAACCATCGAATGGCATGCTCTGCACGGTTGGTTTCTCTTCGACTTTGCCAGAGTGTTTTTTCATTTGTTTTTAATGGTTTATAAGTCGCGTGAAATTGTTCCAGGAAGGGCTCAGGCGCTATATCTAGCAACTTGGCATAAGCTCGTAAATAGCCTTTAATAAAAACAGGCTCTGGCAAATGATGATAGTCATTGGCTTCTAGTAACTCGATAATACGAACTCGCAAATGTAGTTTTCCAGCGACGTACTCTGGGGTATACCCCTTTTGTAACCGAACAGCTGCCAATCGCGCACCCGGATGAGTTTGAGTCTCGTCTTGTCGCTCATCCATTGTTATTGCTGTTATATTCATTCGTTTCTCCGGTTTTGTCCGAAAAGTTAGGATCTGTATTATCCATTGCTGCCAACTGTTGTTGATAAGCTACTTTTAAAGTCGCATTCCCTACTTCTTCTGCAAGGTGTTCCGCCAAAACAAGAAGCGTTCTATCAGAACGTACGAGGGTTGCGTATTGTTCTATGTCATGCAATGCCTCATGGAAGTGCTGTTGTTTGATCTCATTTTGAACCAATTCGTACAATGACTGGCTACGGGTTGGATCATGCGACAAGGCTTTTAGAAAATACCGTGAGGCCAATACCCTGTTTGGCATTGCCAATGCGCATAACCCCGCATTTTCATAGGCACCCGCTGTGTGATCATATGTTTTGTCACTCACCGCTTTCATAAAATAAAGATCTGCTTGTTTATACTGACCCTGCCTGCATAGAAAAGCGCCATAATTATTGAGCTCAGCCCCGGCACCTGGTGCCGATGCCATGGCCTTTTGATAATACTGTAGTGCCTCGGTCTTCTCGCCACTATGTTCCATAAAATAAGCCATCGCTGTGTTCACTGTGGGTGAAGTCGGCGCTTGTTTCAGTGCTAAAAACAATTTTTTCTTGGCGCGAACCCTATCTCCTTGCTTTAAATAAGCCAACCCCAACTGAATATTATACGATGCCGCATCGTCTAACTTGGGGCTTTTAACCAAAGGAGCCGTCTCCTCTTCGTGCTGAGGTTGACAGGATTGTAACAGAAACAACCCAAGTGAGAGAAAAAAAATACGAACCTTCACAAAAAAACCACACAAGCCTATAAAAAGTGACTCATTATAACTGTGAACGGATGTAGATCCTACCCTTCCCTGATTCTTGGTGTAAAATGCAATGCTTGCCAGCGTTCTTTACGACGTGTTTTATCTTGTAGATCTCCTGCCAACTGTCCACAAGCAGCATCAATATCATCCCCGCGTGTTTTACGTGTGACCGTGTTGATTCCCTTACGAATCAATCGATTACGAAAATCATCGATGGTCGCTTGAGAGGAGCGTTCGTAGTGTGTCAATGGGAAGGGATTAAACGGGATAAGGTTCACCTTGCTGGGTACTTCTTTTAGCAAGGCAATGAGCGCATCGGCATGGGCAATCTGATCATTCACGCCTTTTAACATGACATACTCAAACGTAACCACACGCTTTGATTCATTTTGAAAGTAGCGTCGACAGAGATCCATCAACATCGCCAACGGGTATTTTTTGTTAATAGGAACGAGCTCATTGCGCAAAGCATCGGTAGGAGCATGTAAGGAGACCGCAAGTGATACAGGGCTCACTGCTCGCAAGCGTTCCATTTCTGGAATAATACCTGAAGTGCTTAACGTGACCCGTCGTTTAGAAAGACCATACGCCAAATCGTCCATCATGAGATCCATGGCAGAGACAACGTTGTCAAAATTCAGCAAGGGTTCACCCATTCCCATCATAACCACATTGGTAACGCGTTTGTCATGTGCGCCTGCCCGCTCGGACAACGTTCGCACCGCAAGCCATACTTGACCTATGATTTCTGCCGTAGAGAGATTTCTGTTAAATCCCTGTTTGCCAGTTGAACAGAAACTGCAGTTCAACGCACACCCTACTTGTGAAGACACACACAGAGTGCCGCGTTTGACTTCAGGAATAAAGACCGTTTCAATACAGTTGCCACAGTCTAGTTTCATCAACCATTTGTGGGTACCATCTGCTGATTGTTGGCAACTGACTATCTCTGGCAAGCGCACCTCAGCGATCTCACTCAAACGCGTTTGCAAGGCTCGCCCCAAGTTACTCATTTTTGTAAAATCACAAAGACCTACCTGATGGATCCATTGCATCAGTTGTTGAGCCCGAAAGGGTTTTTCGCCAAGCGAGCAAACCCATTGACGCAATTGTTCCTGATTAAACTGCAGTAGATTTATTTTTGTAATCACTTACGCACAAATCTCATGAGGTTCAAAAAAATAGGCGATTTCTTGTGCAGCGTTCTCTTTGCTATCTGATCCATGAACGGCATTGGCATCAATGCTGTCAGCAAAATCCGCACGAATTGTGCCAGGTGCTGCTTCTTTGGGGTTGGTAGCACCCATGAGATCACGATGGCGTTGAACTGCATCAGTCCCCTGTAATACTTGAATCATCACTGGTCCTGAGCACATAAAAGAGACGAGATCTTTAAAGAAAGGGCGCGCTTGATGGACTGCATAAAATCCCTCCGCCTGTGCTTGTGACAAATGCGCCATTTTGGCAGCGACAATAGTCAGGCCTGCTTGTTCAAAGCGAGTGTAAATTCGCCCAATAACCGACTTCGCAACGGCATCCGGTTTAATGATCGATAAAGTTAACTCTGTAGTCATGATGACATCCCCTAATATGAAACGCGCATTATACAGGATTTGTGTTCACAATGCCTACATCAAAATCTAACGATCGAAGGCCTTCATCTTCTTTCTGATCATCTATCTGGTAATCGGGCAGTAGTTTAATCAATTCTGTCACTCTCAAGATCAGATCATGAAATTGGGTATGATACCCGCGAAACATCACGCCTAAGTCTGTTGCTCGCTCTAGATAAGGCAATAAAACATCAGCAATGGCTTCTCGTGTCTCAGAAACGGCTAACACTGCTTTTTTAATAGCCGATGGGATTTCTTTAGATCGATCAAGGTGTATCGTATCGCAAAAAGTGTCCCAATGTACTGGGCTCATCAGCATATCTTGACAAAGTGTCATGCGAATGGCCTTTTGAACCACCAACGGATCTACCTCTGCTTTCTCTTTTTTTAACAATTCTGTTATTTTTTGGTATACAGTCTGCATGGATTGTCGCCATGCCTCTGCGTGTTTCATGCAAACCACTTGGCTCTCTGAAATCAAACTCTCTTGCTCAAACTCTTGATCATTAAACCCAGCCCCCATATCCGTCAACTGCGTGCGTTCGTTTTCAAGGTCGCTTCTGGTATTAGCGCCCGGTGAGTCAGGTTCTTTGTTCCCTTGACCAGACATGAGGTAATCAATAAAGAGTTTTTGAGCATACACTTGATAATCATGTGCTTGCTGACGAATAAGACCATTGAATATATTTTTCAATGGCAGGCGGACCAATTGCGCATAAATACTGAGGGGGTTACTGAGCGAAGCTAACAACTCATCTTGCTCTAGCGATAAATGATACCGTTCAAGGATGCGTTGTGCTGTCAACAACCCGTAGGTAGAAAGCCAGAGTGATTCAGTATTGTCCATCATGAGCTCCCTTTTCATATGAAGCACTCATGATAGCACGGACCGGGTTGTTAGCCACCTATAGTCTACTCCTCACCTCGATCCCCATGTCTGCAGAAAGATCCGTATCAAAATTATTACCAGGATCATCAATAAAGCGCTGAAATTCAACATTCGTCAATGGCGTACCATCGGGTTTTCTATATCCACCCGGATTTCCCGCATCGGCCGTGTATCCTTTTCCAAGTAGAAACTGATTCACTTGTTCGGTTAAAACGCGATCTAGTGTTGCCTTTTGTTCATCAGTAAATGGCTTGCCATCATTTCGAGCGATTCCACCAGATAGAGAAGCATTATCGAGTCTATGCGCATCCGTAAATTGAATACGATGTAATAATTTTGGTAATGCTACATCAGTCCTCTCCTCGCTTAAAACAGATTCCCAGACCTCATGATTGATTTGGGCTATTTTATCTCCGAGTTTACTATCTCGCAAATCACTGAATACCCCTGAAATAGG
>CAMBHM010000086.1 GCA_945867185.1 Legionella genomosp. 1 | reverse complement strand
GGGGGGGGCTGTCTCATTGCCAAAGCGACTCAAGAAATTCACGGAGAAGTGGGGGATGCTATAGAACGTAGGCACGAATTTGGTGCGCCATTGGCACAATTTAGAAGCGTCGTTGTGCAAGTAGCACTCATGGACGTCGTGTTTTCCTTGGATAGTGTGTTGACTGCGATTGGGTTAACCAATCGGTATTGGATCATGGCTGCTGCCATCACCTGCGCTATTTTAGTTATGATTTATGCGAGTGAGGCGGTCAGCCAATTCATTGAAAAATATCCTTCTATCAAGATGCTCGCTTTGAGTTTTTTAATGTTAATCGGGACCGTACTGGTGGCGGATGGCTTCTCTTTTCATATACCACGTGGGTATATTTACTTTGCAATGGGATTTTCATTATCGGTTGAATCTTTGAATTTGATAAAGCGATCGCGTCGCAAACGACGGAAGGGACTCTGACATGTTATATATCAAAGCCGGTCACGTGATAGCGATGGTTGCTTGGTTTGCGGGTCTTTTTTATTTGCCTAGGTTGTTTGTTTATCATGCGGATGCCATCGATGCAGTGAGTCTTCTGCGATTTAAGCAGATGGAATCGCGTTTGTATTACGGCATCACGTATCCAGCCGGCGTTGCCACCACAATACTAGGGGTATGGTTGATCAGGGCTCTGCCAGGGTACTACTTGCACGCTGGTTGGATGCATGCCAAGTTGACGTTGGTGATAGGGTTATGGAGTTACCATTGGGCTTGTGGGCACTATCTTAAACAATTTTCAGAGGGTAAAAACAAACGCAGCGCTCGTTTTTACCGCTTATTCAATGAGGGTCCAACGCTATTATTGGTTGGTATCGTCGTCCTTGTCATAGTAAAGCCGTTCTAGCTCACCATCTCTACCATTTCGAAATCTTCTTTTGCAGCACCGCAATCTGGACAAAACCAATTTTCAGGCACTTCTTCCCAGAGTGTTCCCGCTGCAATACCGTCTTCAGGACACCCTTCTTTTTCGTCGTAAATATAGCCGCAAATAACACAAAGATATTTTTTATAGTCGGGCATCACAATAGCTCAAGTTTGAAAAGAGCATAATTTATCTATTTTTTAATCAAATGTAAAGCGTCTCTGATAGAAATTGTACATTCATTATGGGCCTAGGCCCAACAATAGGGTTTGCTATCACCAGAATGCCATGATAAAAATGCTGTTTCATTTCATATATAGAGAGTCCTGTCTATGTCAACTTCCATGGGATTACGGTTTAGAACACTTGTTCAGAAGGAAGCCCCACTACAGGTGCTAGGAGCGATCAATGCTTATTGCGCCATGTTGGTAGAGGCTGCAGGCGGAAAAGCGTTATATCTCTCTGGGGCAGGCGTTGCCAATGCGTCATATGGATTGCCTGATTTAGGGATGACTGGCTTGGCTGAGGTGTTAGAGGATGTGCGTCGTGTGACGGCGGCTAGCACGCTTCCTCTGTTGGTAGATGTGGATACAGGGTGGGGTCATGTTTTTAATATCGGTCGAACGGTGAGATCGATGGAGCGTGCAGGCGTTGCCGCTATTCATATTGAAGATCAAAGGACTGCCAAACGCTGTGGGCACCGGCCAAATAAAGCGATTGTATCGATGCAAGAGATGGGGGATAGAATTAAAGCTGCAGTGGATGCGAGAGTAGATCCGCATTTTGTCATCATGGCTCGAACGGATGCGTATGCGCGAGAAGGAATTCAATCGACGCTAGACAGGGCTCAGTTTTATGCCTCTGTGGGGGCGGACATGATTTTTGCGGAGGCGTTGACGACACTTGAAGCGTTTCGGCAAATGTCGAGTACAGTCACTGTACCAGTTCTTGCGAATATGACGGAATTTGGGAAAACCCCCTTGTTCTCGAGAGAAGCGTTGCAATCGGCTGGGGTGGGGCTTATTTTGTATCCTTTGGGTGCGTTTCGGGCGATGTCTAAGGCGGCTTTAGAGGTGTATCGAATGATTGTGGACCAAGGGTCGCAGGCGTCTTTGTTGCCACAGATGCAAACTCGAGATGACTTATATGACGTATTACAGTATCGTGAGTTTGAAAAAAAACTCGATGACTACATAGGGAGTGAAGATGGGCAATAAAACAGAGGGATTAGCAGGCATCGTTGCAGGAAAATCAGCGATTGCAACGGTAGGTCTTGCGGGCAAGGGTTTGAATTATCGAGGGTACTCGATAGAAGCGTTGACAGCTGCGGGATCGTTTGAAGAAGTGGCTTATCTATTACTGAATGGCCAGTTGCCTACCTGTGTTGAACTAACAACCTTTTGTGACCAATTGATTTCCATGCGTACGTTGCCTGACGTTTTGAAGCAGGTGTTGCGATTGATTCCTAAAAACACCCACCCGATGGATGTGTTGCGAACGGGGTGCTCTATGTTGGGTACCCTGGAGCCTGAAAAAGATTTCAGTGAGCAATATCGAGTGGCTTGCCGATTGCTGGCACTATGTCCTGGTTTATTGTGTTACTGGTACAACTATCATTATTTTGGAAAAGAGATTTCAGGCGAGAGTGATGAGAGGACGGTTGGAGGGCACTTTTTAAGTTTGTTACATGGGAAAGCACCGTCTTCGATGCATCGTGACATGATGAACGCTTCACTTATTTTATATGCAGAACATGAGTTCAATGCCTCCACTTTCGCCGCTCGCGTTACTGCCGCGACAGAATCTGATTTTTACTCTGCCATCACCAGTGCGATTGGTACATTGCGCGGCCCTTTACACGGGGGTGCGAATGAGGCGGCCATGGAGTTGCTGGCACAATTTGCAGATCCCATCGATGCTGAGAAAAAATTGATGGTGATGTTGTCTCAAAAGGCCAAAATCATGGGATTTGGACATCGCGTGTATACCTCATGCGACCCTCGCTCAGATATCATCAAGACTTGGTCGGAAAAATTGGCGTTGGATGAAGCGAGCAGGCGGTTGTATGACATTTCTGTGCGGGTTGAGGCGATCATGTGGCGAGAGAAAAAATTATTCCCGAACCTTGATTTTTATAGTGCTTCCAGTTATCACTTCTGCAACATTCCCACCCCATTGTTCACGCCAATTTTCGTCATTTCTCGCATCACGGGTTGGTCCGCACATGTCTTTGAACAGCGACAAGACAATCGTTTGATTCGACCGATGTCTGAGTATATTGGGCCAGAACCACGGGCGTATGTAGCGATAGAAAAAAGGGGATAAGATGAGGGCGGAGTACAATGTGAAACCGGATTATGATTCGGTGATGAATGATATTGCAGAGTATGTGTTGAATGTGTCTGTCGACAGCGAGAAAGCCTTTGAAACGGCGCGACTGTGTTTGATGGACACCTTAGGGTGTGGTCTGTTGGCGCTCAATTTTAAGGATTGCACCCGATTGATGGGACCGGTTGTTCCAGGCGCATTCTTGCCACAAGGGGCACGTGTGCCAGGAACCAACTATGAGCTTGATCCTGTGCAGGCCGCTTTTAACATCGGCACAATGATTCGTTGGCTGGATTTCAACGATACTTGGTTGGCCGCGGAGTGGGGACACCCTTCGGATAATCTGGGGGCTATTTTAGCCGTTGCCGATTATGTGAGTCGTAAGGGTAAAGCGCTGTATATGAAAGACGTGCTGACGATGATGATCAAAGCGCATGAAATTCAAGGATGCATGGCACTTCTTAATTCATTCAATCGAGTGGGGCTTGATCACGTGTTGCTGGTGAAATTGGCCAGTGCTGCTGTGGTGTCGCCTCTTTTGGGTGGTGGGAGGGATGCCTTGTTGCGTACATTGTCCCAAGTATTTGTTGATGGTCAAAGTTTACGCACGTACCGACATGCCCCAAACGCAGGATCTAGAAAATCTTGGGCAGCAGGCGATGCAACCGCACGCGCAGTTCGGCTGGCTTTGATTGCGTCCACAGGAGAAATGGGATATCCGAGTGCACTCACGGCTCCGACGTGGGGCTTTTATGATGTCTTATTTGGTGGACAGTCTTTTCAGTTTCAACGGCCTTTTGGTAGTTATGTGATGGAGAACGTACTCTTTAAGTTGTCTTATCCCGCTGAGTTTCATGCTCAAACGGCGGTGGAGTGTGCCGTACAGTTGCATTCGGAGATGATGGCAAAAGGGGGTGAGCTGGAACGCATTGAAATAGTTACCCACGAATCAGCGATCAGAATCATCAGTAAGCAAGGTGCGTTACATAATCCTGCAGATAGGGATCACTGCTTGCAATATATGATAGCCATTGGATTATTGTATGGCGATTTGAAAGCCGAGCACTACGAAGCAGATGTGGCAGCTGATCCAAGAATTGATGCGTTGCGTGATAAAATGATAGTGACTGAAAGCGCGCAATTTTCAAAGGACTATCATGATCCAGAGAAGCGCTCTATTGCTAATAGCTTGAAGTTGGTGTTTAAAGACGGTACAGAAAGTGAGCCGGTGACCATTGAATATCCCATCGGTCATCAACGTCGCCGGCAAGAAGGCCTGCCTGTGTTGTTGTCGAAATTCAAACACAATCTCAGTACTCGGTTTTCACCTGATCGGGTGGCGTCTATCGTACAGAGTATGTCCTCTTTACAAATATTGAGTGAGATGACGGTGGTCGATTTTATGGCGATGTGGGAGATCTGAGAATTGTCGACGTGTTGACTTGCGGTGGGCTATACTCTATGTGTGGAGATCGGACAAAGACACAGGAGAAGAAGCTCCTGTGTCTTTGTTCAATTTGGGTAAATTTGGGGGTCATATGCCTGGTTCAGGATCTGAGTTTCGATTGATTGAAGGCTCTATGACGGAGGTGTTTCAGGCATTGGAGTTACCAGAAGCGCTAAGTGCTTCTCAGACTGATCTGGCGATGGCTTTGGGGGAGGTGCAAAGGGATCTTGGAAGAACGTCATGTGTTGTATTTGATAAAACCGCGCAGCATTTACGTGATTTGTTATTACCGGAGGGGGAAAGGCCGTCATATGTGTCTACGTATATCCAAGGCCAATTGGATGGAGGTGTTTTGACAAATACTCTGCTTGCTTGGAATGCGTCCTGTATAGAGGCAACATCTGCGAATGACTCTGCCGGCACACTCACTGGATTTCGAGACACACTTCGCTTGATGTATCAGGATGACAGTACCCCCCCTCTCTGCTGCGGGATTGCCATTCATTATTTAAGAGATGACTTCCAAACCCTTTTGCCGCCACTTGCAGATAGAAAAACGTATTTTGTTATTGGTTTAATTCGCAATATAACAGGAACGGAAGACCAAAAACAGGCCACTTATATCAGTCAGTCGCAGTATTTAGGGGGCTTGAATGCCCAACGCGGCCAATCGTTGTTGAGTGCAGACATGCTCTCTTTTCTAGAGAGTAAAGTAAACGCTAAGAAAATATGGATCTTGCTTGCCCCTCTTTTTCAGGATGGTCAGTTGTCGTTGTCTCATTTTAATTCTCTAAAATCTCGGATGTCTCCTGCTAATATAGACAACAGAGATAGGCGGAGTGAGGATCTGCAAGGGGTTCTAAGGATCTTAAACACTGAAACAACGCTTCAACAGTATGGCCGCACCGTTCTCTCACGTATTTTTGATGTTGATTTTTTTGAGCATTCTGTGTTTGAAAAAACATTGGATGAGATCTTGAGAAAAACTTCAAAGGCGACAGGTCTCTCGCCTGATAGTAAGGTGCAGGTACGCAATAAGATTCATGCTATGAAGCTAGAGCTTGCAGCATTTGATGAGAAGGACCAATGGGCAAAGGCGGGTTTACTATTATTGATGAAAGAGGATGACTTGGGAGCCCGTTCTATGCGTCAGTTGCTTGCGCGTGCTCGGGGTATTTTGGCTTTGAAGGCAAAGTATTTGTCTCTTGAAGTCAAACTGCGAAATGCCTGTCAACCCAAAGAGGGTGACTTACCGAAGGGGCAGGCTCTTCGAGCTCAGGGACTCGAGGTTTTGACACAAATACAACGCTTGGCAACGATGACTCCAGAAACCTTGTCTCCTAAGACTCTCGCTCAATTAAATCACGTCCTGAGTAGTTGTGAGGCATTGGTTATTAATCCAATGAATAGGGACACTGTCCGGGAGGTAGCCACTCTTTCAAAACAGTTCCATAGGCATGCATCACCCTATTGGCAAACCTTGAGTTATGCCTTATTATTGCTTGCAGCGGCCGCATTGGTAGTTGCGGGGGTGATGGTGGCACTTCCAACACTAGGTCTTGGCACGTGGGCAGCTGTGGCTGGTGCTTGTGGGCTAGTGAGTCTTGCAGGTGGGGTGAAAACAAAGGGGCGATTTGTTGAGAAAAGCCTTGGATCGCCGCTTTCATTGTTTCACACAGCGAGTACGACAGATCCTGAGGATCCCCTTGTGCCTGTTGGAAAAAAGACTCTATAGAGATAGTTAAAGTCGTCGTTGAATCCCCGCTGCGGTCATGATTTTAGTTG
>CAMBHM010000085.1 GCA_945867185.1 Legionella genomosp. 1 | reverse complement strand
ATAATAGGCCGTTGGGGTTGCGCCAAAGGCAATGCTTTGTTCGAAGTATTGTTTGGCTTTTCCCCACAATTGGTTGGTGCGACTTAAGCGAGCCAGACATAAAAACAAGGGTGCTGAGTGCGAATGCTTCGTTATCAGCGATTCAGCAAAAGCTAAGCGCGCTGTATGAGGGTTGATTTGACCATAGAGCATGATTAAATCATCATGATAGTGTTTTTGAAGGCAGCGACGAAGCAAGGGTTCTGCTTCTTCATCTTGGTGCTCACTTAAAAGGTAGTGGCAATAAGTCGTGAGGATGGCTTGGTCATGTTTTAGTGATCTAGGGAGTTGCGTCATAAACGTCGTCAATGCAGCGGCCTCTTTTTGTCTGATGAGAAGAGAGAGTGCCCGCACGTACGCCTGTTGTTGTACCAGTAGATAAGCAGAATCAGACAGGATTCTGTTTCGTTTGAGTTCAGGTAAGAGTGTGATCAATTGAGGCCAGTCATTCATGTCCTCATAGAGATGCATCAATAGTTTTAAAACGTAAGGGTGATGGGGTGCTAAATCTTGTAAATGCTTTAAGGTTGCCAGTGCTTGCTCCCACTGTTGGTTTGCCAATTGTAATTGTGCTTGTGTTAATTCAACGGCTATTTTTGCATCGGGCATGGATTGTTGCGCTTCACGTAAATAATGGTCGCGTCCTATGCTGTCACCCATTTCTTGAGCGGCACGAGCGGCTGTTAAGTAATTGAGTAAGGGTGTGTCTGTATTCGGCAGTGCCTTGATCAAATGTTGTTTTGCTTCTAACCAATGTCCTTCACTGAATTCAATCAGACCAAGTTGTGTATTGGCGCGAGCTTTTCGAGTCAATCGTCTGGTATGCCACGCTTTGAAGGAGGAGGGGGCGAGAAAAAGACGACGTAATAGGAACAATAACCCATTGAATATAACGAACAGAAGGAGCAATCCCATGATCGCGACCCAGAAGGTTGTTTCTATGGTCCAGTGATGAAAGGCAATGAGTAGATAGCCGGGATCTTGTTGTAGTCGAATGCCAAGATAAATGGATCCCAGTAAGATTAAAAATATGAGCAGGAGACGTTTCATGAGGTTGTTTCGCCTTGGGATGATTCCTCAATGAATTGGTTTAATAGGGGAAGTGCCTTATTGAGGAGTGGTTTTTGTTGGTGTAGTTGTAATTGTAGTTGTTGCAGGGTATGTAATTGATCGAAGAGGGCCGTCGCGGCTTCTGTAACTGGAGAGAAGGCAGTCTGCAGGGTTTCAATAGCATGGGTAAGGGAGGTATGAAATAACGTGTTGTTATGTTGTAACGCAGCCCACTGGGCTGTTTGAAGATAGAGTATTGCTTCTTCACGTAAAAGAGAAGCGTAAGCGGCTGAAGGGATAGGACGTAGATGGTCTGGATGATGTTGGATGACTACTAGTTTTTCTAAGAGGCCTACACTGTCTTTTAGGTGCGCACGCCAATTGGGAGTTGCTTTTGATGCGGGCATAGGGTTGTTTGGATGACTTTCAAAGGCGTGGATGGAGAGGGTGTTGATGAGGGTGATGACTGCATTGAGTTGATTAAGTAACCCTGTGAGATCGAGTGTTGGGATGGCTTTTAGTATGATTTTTTCATGAGTAATGGCTTGTCTGATAGGTTGCAAGCGATGGTCTGGAATCTGTGCTAAAGCGGCATCAGCTTGTTGTAGTAACACCACAGCCGTGGTTGTATCCTCGCTCCATTGTGTTGTGATGGCGGCTAACTCAAGACAATATCGGGCTCTTTGTAATAGCCAATCGGATGTTTGATTAGCGCGCTTTTGTATGACGTGTTGTACTTGCTTTTCTACGGCTGTCACTTTTGTTTTTAAGGTGATCTCTGCCATATGGAGTTCTCTATCGAGGGTGGCTTGACTGCGAGTTAAGTGAACCAAGGCAGCTTCTTGTTGCATAAGATGTTGATGCATGTGCTGGGTTGTTTGAAGGAGAGAGAAGAGGCCCCCTAGTGCTGCGAGACTTCCTCCTAGAGCTAACCAGATCATAGGTGGTGTTTTTTTACGTTCATGCTGCAAGGGGGCGGTGGTTGATGCCTCAGGGCTGTCGGTCATGACGAAATCCTTGGTTTGGGCGCCAGTAAGAGAGGGTATTCTTAGCGCGAGCCTCTTTGTAGTCATTGAGCGTGTTCAATATCGAGTCGTGGTGAGAAACCAAAATGGACCGCATGCCTACTTGGTAGGCTACTTGGGCCAAGCGGTCACTGATGACCACACACGGGGTTTGACAAAGCCAACGGCGAGCGGGTTTTCCAAAAAGAATAAAGAGTTGATGAATCGCTTGCTCGCTGGTTAATAGTATAATATCAACCGGATGAACACGCCACAATGTCTCGATGAGTTCTGGATCAGGGTTGGGAAGTGCTCTGCGATAGACTGCTAAGTCGATCACGTGGGCAAGTCGCAGACGGAGTGTGTCAACGATGCTTCTTCTTCCATTTATTCCTGTTATGACAAGGATGTGTTGATCTTTGATTTGAAGGAGTGTGTCTAATTGTAGAAGGTGCTCGCTGTTTGCTACAGTAGGTGTATCGTTTACATCTACGCCCCAGCTAAGCAGTGCATGGGCTGTAGCTTGTCCTATAGCTAGGGTATAGATGGTTTTTGGGTAAATCAGCTGGTGGTCTTTTAAGGTGTTAAAAAAAAAGGTGACGGCATTGGTACTGGTAAAAACGGCCTGTTGAATGTGTGATAGTCCAGGCATAGTAGTGAACCAGCCAGCCAGTGGGGTGGGAAGAATGGCAAGGGCGGGTAGATTGCAGGCAATACCTCCTGCCTGTTCGATAGCCATGCTTAAGACTTGAGCTTGATGGTGTGGACGAGTATTCAGGACTCGTAGCCCTTGTAATGTCATAGGGAGGTGTTGTCAAGAAGGGCTCTTGCCCCATTTGCAAGGAGTGCTTCGGCACATCGTAGGGCTAATAAGCTCGCCTCATGGGCATTGCCGCGTTGCACGTTGCTCAGGGTGAGGCTCCCATCAGGGCTGCCTACTTTAGCGCGTAGTAGAAGTTCTAATTCGTGAGTCATCGTACAATAAACGGCAAGAGGTGCGTGACAATGGCCACCTAGCTGAGCACTGACTTGTCGCTCGGTTTGTATACACAAAGTGGAGAGTGTGTCATTTAAGGGTGCAATGAGTTGTTTTATCAGGAGATCATCTTGTCGACATTCGATTCCCAAGGCACCTTGACCACAGGCAGGTAGCATGAGATCGACATGAAAAATCTCGCTGATTTCATGGTGTAATTCAAGTCGCTCGAGTCCAGCTACGGCGAGCACAAGTGCTTCAAAGGCACCTGCATGCAGTTTGGTCAATCGGCTTTGTATGTTGCCATGCAAGGGCAGTAGATGTAGATCAGGCCGTGCTGTAAGCAATTGTGATTGACGTCGTAAACTGGTTGTTCCTATTCGTGCATGCTTTGGCAATTGATCTAACGAGGCGTATTGAGGACTAACCAGGGCATCGAAGGGGCTGTGTCGCGGGCCAATGGCAGCAAGACAAAGGCCTTCTGGAAAGGTTGCCGGCACATCTTTCATCGAGTGAACAGCAATATCGGCTTCGTTAGAGAGTAAGGCTTCTTCTAATTCTTTTACAAATAACCCTTTGCCACTTTCTGTGGACGTGCGTTGAAAGGTATCTCCGGAGGTGATTTTGGGAACTAATTCAATAGACAGGGTGGGCCAGTGGGTGAGCAGCTGATCTCGAATATGATGCGCTTGCCAAAGAGCGAGCGGGCTTTTTCGTGTAGCAATGCGTAGTATTTTTGGCAGCATGGGTTGCAGTAGACTGAGTTTAGACGCAACATGATAGCACGATCTTTCTGAATAATAGACGGAATGATGAGTGTCTTTAAAAAAACAGTAACCACGCTTAATGGTGCGATGCAACATAATTTAGCAAGCTCAGCGCATCAATTGGTTGCTGTAGGGGCTATTGCCTTTATTGGGTTTCCTTTGTTTTATTGGATTTGGTCCGTTGGATTTCCACAAACCTATGAAAATGGTTGGTTACGTCTTGTAGGCAGTTTGTTAGGACTTGGATTGATGTTGTCGTCTCGTTGGCCTGTATGGATGAAGCCTTATTTACCCTTATATTGGTTTGTAACCATCGTTTATGTACTGTCTTTTTTCTTCGCTTATTCTTTCTTAGTGAATCAGGCGAGTGTTGTATCCGCATTGTCGTTGTTGTGTAGTGTTTTTTTACTGGTGTTGCTGTTGGATCTAGTGAGTTTATCTGTCGTGTTGTTGTTGGGCTGGGGCCTCGCCTTTTTCGTATATACGCTCACTGCCACCCCTGTATATTTTGGGGAAGAACATTTAGAGATAGGCCTTATCGTGTTGTTTGTGATTCTCGCGGGCTCAACGGTGAATTATAAAACAGCGCTGTTGCAACAGCAGCGAATGGCCGGGATTGCTGCTGCAGCGGGTATGATTGCTCATGAATTGCGCACGCCATTGTTAGGTATAAAAAGCGGTGCTCAAGCGCTTGTAAAACACTCCCCAACATTGTTTGCTGCTTATCAATTGGCGAAAGAGCATGGGATTTTGCCGTCCTCTTTGCGTGAAAATCGTGTGCGACAGCTTGAAGGGATCAGCGAACGTATTATGACGGAAATTAATTATGCCAACACGATGATTGATATGTTGTTGATACAGGCGGGGCGTGAGCATTCTTTGCAAAATTGTGTGTTAGAAACGTGCTCTATGGCTGAGTGTTTGCAAGAGGCGATGGTCAGGTACCCATTTCAGTCACCGAGCGCACGCGCGCTTGTGACTTGGCAAGGGGATTTTCAATTTGTGGGTTCAAAATTACTCATGCAACATGTGTTATTTAATTTATTAAAAAATGCGCTGTATGCGATAGCGACCGCCCAACGAGGGGACATGATCTTGTGGACAGAATCTCGCGACAATCATCATTATCTTTATGTACAAGACACAGCCAAAGGAATGTCCAAACAGCAGTTATCGCGTTTGTTTCAACATTTTTATACGACAACTTTTATGGGGACCGGATTGGGGCTGTCTTTTTGTAAATTGGTCATGCATCGATTTGGAGGGGATATCACTTGCGATTCTGAAGAGGGGGTATATACCAAATTTATATTATCGTTCCCTATCGATTGTGACACCTTACGCGCATAGTATAGAGATTTTTGAGAGGATCCACCGATCTATGATATGGTATACTGCGCAGTATGGTATTGGGGGTCTTTGTTACGGTTCAGGAGGAGCTATGCATCAGGTTTCAGTCCCTACATGTTATTTCCCGAGTACGGCGTTATTTTTGGATGACAGCCGTGATTTTTTATTGAATTTTGTATTGCAATTAGATGAAGGTGTTGCTTATCGTATTTTTGATGCGCCTCAAAAAGCATTGGACTATATTCATCATAAACAGTGTGCGTTGGAATTGGTTAGTCAGTACTGTGCGAAAAAGCATACAGAAGTAAAAATTTATCCTTTGACGCATCACACTTTGAACTCTGAGTTGGCCGCGATTCATGCTGAAGTCTACAATCCCCATCGTTTTGCAGAAATTTCAGTGGTGGTTGTTGATTACGCGATGCCAGGTATGGATGGACTAGAATTTTGTAGGCGGATTGAGAATAATAATATAAAAAAAATATTATTAACTGGGCAGGCAGATGAGCAATTAGCCATTGCGGCTTTTCATGAAGGGTTGATTCATCGATACATCAAAAAAAGCGATGTGCATGCTGCAGAACTCATTACCAAAAGCATTTATGAGTTGCAGGGGCAGTATTTTCAGGCTATGTCCGACATGGTCGTTAGACTGTTGTCTGTGTCGCCACCCCGTTGTTTGCAGGACAGAACGTTTGTGTTGTTTTTTAATGAGTTTCGGAAGAAACACGGCATCATTGAGTATTACTTGTTGGATGAGGCAGGGAGCTTTTTCATGTTGGATGAAGATGCCAATGTGAGTTTTTTAATTATCAAACGGCCAGAGGATCTCCAATCGCATCAAGAATTTGCAAAGTCACAGGGAGCAAATGCTGATTTATTGGTAGCGCTCATTCGGGGAAAAAAAATCCCTGGATTCTGGCAAACGAATGGTTCCTGGGACGACTGGCTACAATGTTTGGTGCCCGCAGAGCGACTGGTTGCTGATACAGAAACATTTTATTATGCTTTCTTGTCAGGGAAAACAGTGACGAGCGCGCGTCAGCAAAAAATTCTGTCCTACCATCGCTATTTGGAAGAATTGGATGCGGAGGAATTATTAACAGAGTAGAAATATAAATCATTTGTCGGTATGATTTTAGGATGGTGTCATGTATAGGTGGGGATTTCTTTTTTTAGGTTTGATCTCTTTTCAGTTGCAAGCAGAGTCTCGAGAGCAAATCCAGCAGCGGATCAGTCCTGTTGGAAAAGTGCACTCATCCGATGTAACAACTGTGCTCCCTGTAGCATTACCTCTTCCTCAAGTGGTTAAAAAAACACCTG
>CAMBHM010000084.1 GCA_945867185.1 Legionella genomosp. 1 | reverse complement strand
TGCATTAAATACTTCACAAGCAGCTTTGGCGGCAATGGCTTCGATTTTATCGTGTAGGGCAGCGCCAGCGAAGGGACGTCTTTCAAGAAGTCCTTCTTGAATCATATAACCTTGGTAGGGTGGGTTCACAGAAAATGCGCTTGGAAGTGCGTTATCACTGGCAATCAAATTGATAACTGAGCTTTCTTGCTCTGTCAGTTGTTTTCCATAATGATATAACTCCGCCTGCATAGTGTTCCACAGCATGATCAACTGCCCCTTGTTGGTTTGACATTATGATTACGATTAAAGTGATTGTTTGGATCGTAGAAGGATTTCACATCTGTTATTTTTGTTTTTGTACTGTTGAGTAGTGTATGCACCGCACGCTCATCTTCAGCGAAGGTATAATTTAAATAAGCTCCAGAGGTACTCTCTGGATCAATGGCATGAAAACTCTCTCGGACCCACTGGACATTCGCCTCATCCTCTTCCTGATCTTCCCATCGCGCTGCGAATAAAATGCCAATCGTACAATGACGCAAGGGAAAGGCGGATGTGCTTTGATCAAATGCGTGAAATTGACCATGTAAGTGCTCTATCAAGATCGCACAACGAGGAGCGGGTGAGTGCTGAAATGCTTGACAAAGTTGATGGATTGTTTCTGAAGACAAGTTCTTTAAATAGGCTGCTTTCCAATAACCTCTCATTGGGGGAAGAAAAACCTGATCAGTTGCTTGTTGCCATGTAGAAAATCGCCAAGGTCTTACTTCCTGCCACTGAATTGTTGTTGATAAAGAGAGTAGGCGCTGCACCTCTTCTGCTGTTCCATCAGCACAACAGAAATCAATTCGCAAATTCAAACGACCACCCGTATCTTTTGTAAAAATAGGGGCAATGGTCATTGAGTCAGGACAAGTTTGAAGATACACCATTAATTGATTTAAGACAGGTTCAACCTGGTCCCACTCGACATGGCCCATACCGCAGATCGTTTCGGGTAAAGGGTTTAATTTGTACTTAAACTTCAATACAATGCCGAAATTGCCGCCGCCACCTCGCAGTCCCCATAAAAGTGGATGATGGCTTGCATCTTCTGCTTGAACAAGTTGTCCGTCAGCCAATAAGACATCAGCACCTACTAACTGATCACAGGTTAGACCATAGCGTCCGGTCAACCAGCCAATGCCCCCACCCAAGGTTAGCCCGGCTATGCCTGTTTGACTGACCGTTCCCGTGGGGACAATAAACCCTTTTGTCGACAGTGCCTCATCGATGTCTTCCAAACATACACCAGGCTCTACTGTTACTGTATTCGTTTTGGTATCAATCTGGATGGTTTTAAAAGGGGAAAAATCAAGCACGATGCCCCCATCGCAGGTGCCAAATCCGCCAATGTGATGCCCACCACCACGGATAGCTAAGATCAGATGGTGACGGAAGGCATAAGCCATCACAGCGCGTAGTATGTCTACATTCAGTGTGCGTATTATCAGCGCTGGAAACATATTGTGCATGCGGTTATACACCAAGCGGGCTTCGTCATAATCAGTATCTGACGGGGTGATAACCTCCACATCAGCTTGATCACGTAAACTCACAATGAAGTGGCTTAGTGTTGGTTCGTCTTCATTCTTTAGAAAGTTAATCACTAAAAAATCCAACTACGTTGTCAATGGCCATGTCGACCATTCGGCACCAACTTTGAGAAGTCTTGGCAGCCGTATGAGGTGTCACAATAAATTTGTCATCGGGTAGTGACAATAATGCATAAGGATCATCTGTCACACTGGGTAAGGGTTCAATATAGTAGCCATCAAATGCTGCAGAGGCCACCGTATTGTTCTCAATGTATTTTTTTAATGCCTTTGGATTAATTAACCGTGCGCCAGCAGTATTAATGATAATAAGTCCTGGTTTTGCTTGAGCCAACCGCGCGTCATCTATGAGGTTTTCGGTTTCAGGTGTCGTGGGTAGAGCCAAAATAATCATATCGGCAGTTGAGAAAAGGGTGTCTAAAGACACTTCGGTTATTTGTAAGGCGTCTTCTAGTGATTTCTTGGGATGTCGGCTGACATAAATCACTTGGCTGCCAAAAGAGTGTCTTAGGATTTTTGCGACACGAGATCCTATTGCACCCATGCCAATGATACCAACACATAAAGAAGAAAGTTCCTCTGTCTTACAAGCAGCAGTGATACTCTGTTTGATTTGCCAGTTTTGTATAAACAATTTTCGTTGCAATCCTATAGCAAGTCCTATGGTATGCTCAGCAACAGCGGGAGCCATGACAGATGGGGTACTGCGTATAGCAATCTGATGTTTTGCTGCGGAGGCTTCATCAATAAATGAGGTATATCCCGTTCCTACAAATGAGATCACTTTTAGTTTTTTGGCAACGGACAATTCAGGCTCATTGAATCGCTCATCACCACCCAATACATAGGCATCAACGCTTGGTAATAGCGATAACAGCTCCTCAGAGGATAGCGGTTCGCTGATAGGGGTGACTTGAAATCCTTTTTGGGATAAGAGAGAGAAGTGTTTATCAAGATAGCCCTGCCCTGTAAGACAAACGTGAAGCATGGTTGATTCCTTAGCGAATTATGCGACTGATAGTTCACGGTCCTGGCTGATATTGACAGGACTCAGGCGATTACAGTAGGATTTTAATATCGTTAGTCCATTCAAGAATAAAGGTTCTCGTTTCATGAGGCTGATCCTAATAAATTTTTGATGGTGCGGGTTTTGTGTGGAATTCCAATAGAACTGTCGACCTGGCAAGACTGCTAAATCTAGAAGCCTCAGATCTCGACAGATAGACAGATCATTTTTGTTCGCTCCTGCATAGGTAAGCCATTCCACCGGAAGCGTTGAGTCCATTGCAATGGATGGTATGGACAAGAGTGATCCTGCGATGGCAGTTCTTAATAGATCACGCCGCGTATCGACTAAATTCCATAAAGTATTGTCAATGCCTGTGGCGGCAGTGGTCTCAAAAAAATGAGAGATTATCCCAAGTGTAAAATTCGATACGCATAAATACACTTCATTATAGATTTCATTAAATAGGGTACTGAGATGCTCTGAAAAATAGACTAAACTTGCTTTTAAATCTTGTGTGGACCAGACTTTACCGGTGTCTTCAAAAGTTATAAATTTCACAGATTTTGAAATTAATAACTCATAGTCATTGAAAAACTGTCGGCGGTGCATTCTAAAGCAATTATCAACAATCATGACGATGTCATGTCTCTTACAAAAATCGATGATATTTTTAAAGGCGTACTCACTTAGGATCAATCCGGTAGGATTATTGGGGTGAACTAGAAATAAGGCATCAAATTGTTGTAACTGAGGAAGACGAGATTCTATTTCATTTGCTTCTGCGGCATCAAATAATACTTTGTCACTGACGTGTTGCAGGGGGACACCACGACGTCGGATCAAGAGGGAAAGATTATCAAAGGTTGGTTCAATCATTACCGTGTTGAGTTGTAGGTGTTTTAAAACGGCTGCAACTAAGTCGATGGAGTTAGAAGCGGTAGGACAAATGCGGAAGTGGGGATAATCAAATAGAATGGGCGCTTTGATTAACGAAGAATAACTTTGATTAAAGCGTTGTTCTGCTTCAGGAATAGATAGTTTGGCCGCGTCGCGCCAAATAGTCGGCAGTCCATCAACGATACGTTCAAAATCTGGATGCAGATCGTGATAAGCATGGCCATCTGCAAGGCAAACGTTGGCGTGTAGACCAGATACTTCAAAGTCTGTTAAGGTTTGTAAGGTTTTTAACATCATCCGTTCCTTATAAATAATCGTATGTTAACGACGAACACCCTTTCTAGAGGGCTTCGTTTCTTCATCGTCTTTTTTTCCAGCAGCTCGATCAGAGCCTTTATGATCAAACAGTCTTCCGCCGCCGCCGCCGCCGCCGCCACCACCACCACCGCCGCCACCACCACCACCACCCGCCCCACCATAACTTTTTTCAGAGCTCTGTATATGTTTTATGATGTCTCGATTGAGTTCTTTAGCATATTGTTTCAGTCCTCGATCATACTGTTGGACCGTACCATCATGTACTAGCCAAAATTGATTCATGGTTGCTTCATGTAGGTCCCAATCATGCGATACCAGGATGACACTTCCTTTGAAATCAGCGATGGCTTTTACCAATACTTCTCTTGTCTCAACATCGAGATGGTTCGTGGGTTCATCTAAAATAATGAGGTTTGGTGATCGGGCGGAGAGGGTGGAGAATAGTAATCTGGATTTTTCACCACCTGACAGACAATGGACTTTAACCATTGATTTGTCATAGGGAAACCCAAATGCTATCAATGTGGAACGGACTTCAGCTTCTCTACGAATACCTGTTTTCTCAACAAATTGATCGTAAATAGTAAGTTCTCCGTTGAGCTCTTCCATCAAATCTTGGCTAAAATATCCAATATTTAAACGTGCAGAACGTCCCAACTCACCCTCCGAGCATTTTATTTTATCAGCGATAAGTTTAATTAAAGTTGATTTTCCTTGACCATTCCGACCAAGCAATCCAATTTTTGATCCAAAAGGAATCGATAGATCAACCTCATGCAAGACTATTTTTCTCGCATACCCAGCTGAAATCCTACTCATGGATAAGATGGGATCGACTAATCTATCGGGCTCTACGAAAGAGAGATTGATCACAGGTTCTTCTGCTATTAGCTCAACGAGCTCATCTTTTAATTTGAGTGCTTTTTTATGTTGAGCCACAGCTTGAGCTGCACGTGATTCTGGTAATGCTCTGAACCTGTGGTAGATGTCTTCATGACGCGCGATGCGTTTTTCTAAGCCAGCATTTCGCGTGGCATCTTTCTCTGCTTCAATAGCTATATGTGACCGATATAGGGCATAACTGCCAGCAAAAGCGGTGAGTTTCCCTGTGCGAAGATGTATTGTAGAGCTACAAATCTCTTCAAGTAACTTGATATCATGCGTGACAATCACCAGTGCAGCAGTTGCAGGGTAATTTTTTAAAAAAGCGATTAACCATTGTATGGACTCAAGGTCTAAATGGTTCGTTGGCTCGTCTAACAATAAAACATCTGGTTTGCGAACAAGCGCTGTTGCCAGTGCCACGCGCATTTGGTATCCGCCAGACAACGAGGACATGGGGGATTCGATCTCATCAGTAGTTAAGCCTAAGCCCATTAAAATATGAGGTGCTAATTGTTGGTAACGTTCTTCCTCTAAAAGCGCGAGATCTTCACAAGCCCGTTCAAGGGCTTTGCCCTCGGCAGACTCAGTGAGTGATTCTAATCGTTTCAGATCAGGATCTTGAGCACGTAAGTAGTCCATCGGTGTAAAAGACTCATCGGGTAATTCTTGGGTAACCAGGAGGACAGTCACGCCATCTAGAACGACGCGCTCGCCTGCATCAGGCTCTATGTTGCCTGCTAATAAGCCCATCAGTTGTGTTTTTCCAGTCCCATTTCTACCAACAATACCAATCCTATCACCGCGATTAATCCTTAAAGAGGCTTCATCTAGTAATAATTTTCCAGGGACATGTAGTGTAATATTATTTAAAAACAGCACGGCGATAGGCTCCTAGTGAATACTTCACAAACTGTATGCTAAAATTACCATCATCATGCTTGATATTCAAGATACTTTTAAAATAGGAGTGAGCTTATGTATTGGGACGTTACATTTGTAAAACCAGAGCAGCATTTAATGCTTACAGTTAAATTTGCTGATGGATTGCAAGGGGTGTTATGATTTTAAGGGGGTTATGAGATGTCTAAGCCAACACTATATTTAGCGAATAACTATGGATTCTCTGAAGTGGGTAAACGGTCGTTACAACCCATTGAGGAGACTTTATCAGAGATGGGGTTTGAAATTTGGGAGCCATTCAAACGGTGTAATGCGGTCAGTACAGTGGAGTCTGATGCTCCTATTCGTATGGCCAATGGGAACGCAAAGGATATTCGAGAATGCGATATTGTTTTTGCCATCGTCAATGGTGAGCCTCCAGATGTGGGTGTATTCTGTGAGATTGGCATCGCTGCGGCATGGGATAAGCCACGGGTGTTTTTTCGAGATGATTTTAGAGTGTGCACCGACTCACAAGAGATCCCTGCGAATTTGATGATGACGACAGGGTTCAGAGATCTCCAAACCTTTAAACAGCACTGCTATGTCAGTGTTGCGGAGTTAATGGATCAGCAGAAGTATCTGGCTCAGTTTGTGAGGCTGTTTCTTGTTGAATAATTAGAATCATTTCTTTCTGTTATTTGCCGCTGCTGCACCATCCTCCTTCTTCTCCTCCTCCCCCGCCTCGACGTAAACGCGTCTAGCTCCAAACAATCCTGGACAGCACCTCCGTCCCTCTTTTGATCTGGTGGGGGGTGCACTGTGAACAGGAGAAGGACGGTCTGAGATAGGAGGCGATTCGCCGCCTATTCCTATTGTTAGGCTAATAATAGGCTTTCTTTCTCGACGCAATGCATCCTTGTTTGTCCGGACTTCATGAAGCAATGCTTCAAGATCTTTTTTCAGAATCGGTTTTGATAGACGAAGATTTGCGCCAGGAAAGGTATCTTTG
>CAMBHM010000083.1 GCA_945867185.1 Legionella genomosp. 1 | reverse complement strand
TTAGCTAATGGGATGTTTTCACACAACTATCCAACTGGCCGTTCGCATCACAGATGGATACATTCTCTTGAAGGCAAAAGGGTTAGTAATCCTGTGAGCATGCAAAAAAATAACACGATACGTCTGGTGTACTCTAACTCCGACTGAATTCCTCAAATGCCTCCAACGCTTCAGCCGCATACATCAACGACGGGCCGCCACCCATATAGATAGCCATGCCTAAAGTTTCCAGTAACTCTTCTCGACTGGTATTTAATTTCACCAAGGTTTGAGAATGAAAACCAATACAACCAGGACAATGATTGGCCACGGCAAGTGCCATCGCAATCAATTCTTTGGATTTTTTATCTAACACACCTGGTTTGGTCGTCGCTTGCGATAAAGCAGAAAATCCTGCCATCACCTCTGGCATTTCTTTACGTAATTTTGCCAATTGAACGGTAATCCCTTGGGTGAGCTCAGTGAATTTTTCAGACATGCAACACGCTCCTGTGTAACGAATAGGAGGTAGCATAACAAAATGGAGTGGGGATTTAAATACTAAGTGTAAGGAAACCAATGCACCATATAAAGTGGGTAATTATAATATTTATTAATTTTATCAATGAATAGAGGCTTCGCACTGAATATGATCCGATATAAGGGAGCATATTTTTCGGCATATTTTTGCAAGCTTTGGCTTCGTGTCACCCAACCCGATTTAACCTCAATAGGGATAATATGATCATCAATATCAACCAAAAATTCAATTTCCGCGCGGTTCTGTTGCCAACTATTCAAGTTACAAATGTTTTTTGCAATGAACTCTGAGGCGACAAAATTCTCTGCAAAATAACCTTTATAAGTACCGTAATCATAATCCAAAATTGATTTAGGAGATAAATCAGATAATGCCCCTAAAATACCAACATCAAATAAATATAATTTAAAACGACTTTCTTCGCTATACGCTTTTAATGGCCTTTCAACATGCTCAATAATTGGTATTTTAATAATCAATTCTGCAGCGTTTAACCAATCGATGACATTGGCTAATCGTGCGTATCGATCAATTCCAGGAATAATTCCTTTAAATTGAAACCGTTTTGCCGTGCCATCCTGAGATCGTGCTAATTGAGTCGGAATTGCACGCCAAGTGCGATCGATGTGCATGGAGTTTACTTTACCTGAGTGCTTTGCAATATCAGCATAGTAACCATAGATTAGTTCATTTTGTTTTTGTCGAACCAGTGTAAATGCTTGATATACATTATTTTGATTATCCAAATAAGTTTGAACGACTTCAGGAAGTCCGCCAGTGATAAGGTATGTCTTAAATTGTCCCCATAAATGCTGATGTACAATCTCTGAAATTCCATTCCCCTGTTTACATTGTTCCAATAAATCCAATGATTCTTGCTCACCACACGCACTGAGAAACTCAACAAAACACATTGGCCTCATGTTTAAAAAATCCACTTTTCCAACCGGAAATGATGACTCACCCAAGTGCAATCCTAATAACGAACCAGCACAACACAGTGCAAGCTCAGGAAGTTGTTCAGAGAAATACTTCAAACTGGTTAATGCAGAGGGACATGCTTGAATTTCATCAAAAATCAATAAGTCCTTTTTTTCATCGATCGGGGTTTTTAATAAAAAACTGAGATCAGTCAAAATGCGTTTGGGATCAAAATCGTCGGTAAACAATTTTTCCGCTTGTCGACTATTTTCAAAATTAATATAATGGTAGTTTGGAAAATGCTTTTCTCCAAATTTTTTTAACACAAATGTTTTACCGGTTTGCCTAACCCCTTTAATAATCAAAGGCTTCCGGTTTTTTTTGATTTTCCACTTGATGAGATCCTGCATAATCTGTCGTTTCATTTTCAACAGTTCCGTTATAAATGACGTTTTATGCAGGTTATTATCGTATGAATTGCCGTTTTTTACAAGTTTGACGCGTCGATTGCTTGAATTTTACCTGCCTATCCGGTTGTCACTTAATCCATCCGCCTACGTTCCGCGACTTGTTCGCGAAATCTAAGGATCTCGCTCTGTAGCTGGATCTCTGGATCCCGCGAACAAGTCGCGGGACGTAGAAATTTGGTTTTTATGTGTCAACCGGATAGGCAGGGAATTTTATTCAAGTCTCTATGTAACAAAGAATCTGTCATGCCCAAGCAGGCGGGATTATCTGGTGCCTTCAGCACCTGTATAACGAATAGGAGGGAGCATAACAAAATGGGAAGGAAGTTTAAATGAAGAAGCGCCCAAGGTAAAACAAATTGGGCGCTTTTCTAAGCCATCTGTATCAAACACTCAATTTGAATATGAGTGAACGAGAGTTCTAGGCGTCTCTTTATTGATAGCGTTCATAACCACATCGTACGCTCGAGAAAAAGCCCACTTGATGACACTTAAAGGGCCCCCTTTTTGCTCCAGACCATAACAGGCATACATTGGCCCCATCGGTTGATCCGGGTTCTTGCTCCCAGATATCGTATCAAAAGCCGCAACGGTACCGTTATCCCTAATTTTTTGAACCATATTGACGACTTGATCTTCGTAGTCATCAGCAATCACATCTCTAAGCTGCTGATCTGAAACGAGTGGCGCCAAGAAGGTCAACAGCTCACTGACCTCTTTGCTCTGAACAAGGGCCTCTCCATCACGATCACTCAATACCCATGCAACACAATGCATGGCATTGTTCACGGCTTGATAATAATTTATCTCAGCTGCTTCTCTAAGACCTGATTGACGAGCGGCGTAACACGCCCCCGCAATGCCTAAGAATGCAAAAAAACCAGACACCCATGACAAAGCGAATCCAGTGGCCGCAAACAGAAGGCTTGTGGTCATTTTTGAATCAATTTTTTTCAGTGTACCCAATTGATCTTTTGCCTCACTCAAACAATCTTTCAATAATTGTTTGTCCGAAGGCAAACTCTCATTAAATTTCCTCCTTACAGCCACAGAGGTTCCATCTCCTAAACCAACAAAACTGCTAACAGCGATAGCGGTTTTTGACTTTGGAGGACAAGCTTGCATCAAAACACTCTGATGTTTCGAATTGATAACCGCAGAGGGTGTTTTAGCCGTGGTTGAAAACATGCTAAAAGCTGGCATAACGACTCCTTAAAAAATAAAAGTAGATAAGTAACCCGCGGCATTTTAGGTTAAGTTTGAGGCACCTGCAATACTTTTTACACAAAATATTTTTTAAACCCTCAGTTTGCCCCAAACAGACAGGGTTATCCCAAACACAGCCCTGCCCAAACACAATGCTGCCACTTCATATTCCCTTTTAATCGTCTACAATATAATAAAGGGTGCAAACGACATGGAGGAGCTCATAATGCGAAGAAACAATACCCCCAACTGGCACAAGCGCAGAAAAGCCATGGTTGATTTGTCCACAGGGCCTATCATTACCCAAGATCAAGCAAATCGACTTTATCGTGATACCCAGATCGGGAGTCCAGTTGATACTGTTGAAGAACTTGATCTAGCAAGAAACAATTTAGGCCCTAAAGACAGTCTAACAGAACTATCTGATTCAAATATCAATCCTAGGAGAAGTCTCAAAGACAACCCATTAAACCCTCTAGATGACGCCTCGACAGAAGAAAATAGTGAACGACTTTTTCGGCCTGCGCTACGGCCGTAACCGGTAAAAAAAAATCAGGCTCAAAGAGCCTGATTTTTTTGAACGAACTTTGACTAGACAGTCGTTTCTAAAAACAGACGGCTGTCTGACCGGTTTTTAGGCACTTCGCGCAGTCCATGTATGATCCGATATGCTGGTTTTTTTATCACTTTCGCCCTTGCACCACTCGATCGCAAGTTTAGCGTCCGTTCGTACTCCACGAAAGAACCCTTCCGCAAGCGGCCTTATAAAACCAAACATACTGTCTTGCCCAACACCATATAAAGATTTAAGCGCACTGCCTTTTTCCTTATATACTTCTCTTTGAGCGTTTGTAACCTCACCACCCACATTGGCTTGTTCCAGACGAGTTCTTTCAAGCATACTCATGGCAAGATCTTCATTATCACCATCTGCTATGATGGACTTCATCTGTTCGTTGGTTATCCAAGGAGCAATCTCTTCGAATAATTCTTTTACTACAGGATTCTGTACTTCGGTATCACTGAAGTCGTTTTCTGCAACCCACGCAACACAACTCACCAAGTCTTTTTGAGAATCGGTATATTGGTTAAACACATGGCCTCTAAGCGCAGCTGCTGCGGAAAATACGGCAAACCCAGTGAGGGCAAGTCCTATTGCAATCCATCCAGCAGGTACTAAGCATAGTGCTGCTATCCCAAACGCCACAGCACCGAATTTTATCAGATCCAGTCTCTTTGTTACCGAGAGATAACTTTTATGATTCGCAACACAATCTTGAATCAGTTGAGTATGCTTCACCTCATCAACAGAAAACTCAGACCCTTCTGCTCCGGTGGCGGCAAAAGAACCCCCCTTTCCTTTTAAAAAGGCTTCATCACAAGAATACCTTGTACCCATCATTTCCATCATTTGTCTTTTGTGCACAGCATTCGTTTCCGGTATCAAAAAACTCCAGAAAGAACTTTTTACTTTTACTGTCTCCTTTAGCAAGGTTTGTAATGCGTTGGTCATCTCTGTTTTCGCTTGCATAATCAAATACTCCACAACAATGAATCATCAAACTCAACCCTCATTTCGGACTGAGAAACCATAAAACAATCACATTGTATCTCAAATTGTTGGGATTGTAAACAATTTTTGTTCACTTCATGTATATTTCATACATATTTTTGTATCAAGCCTTCCAATGCTGCCATCACAGCCAACTCCCGAACCCTCCACCTATCCCCTTCAAACTGAAAGCAGCGCGCAAGCGTGGACTCTCCCCGATAGGCCCAAGCTATCCACACCATGCCGACTGGTTTCTCAACCGTGCCCCCTGCAGGCCCTGCGATCCCGCTGATGGCAGCGCTCAAATCTGCATCACTGTGTTTCAAGGCCCCTTCCGCCATGGCACAAACAACCCGCTCACTCACTGCGCCCTCAAGCGCCAATACTTTGTACGGCACACCCAATAATTTTTCTTTAGAGCGATTGGTATAGGTCACAAATCCACAATCAAACCACGCCGAACTTCCTGGGATAGCGGTGATGGCTTCGGCCAGGCCGCCACCCGTACAAGACTCAGCGACTGCTACATGCAAAGCCTGTGCTTGTAGACATCTACCTAAGGTTTGAGCGAGAGAGTCACTCGCTCGGATCCTCATTTTTTTGTCCGGGCAAAGATCTCTTCTAGGAACTTCGTCATCGCCTGCCACGATCGCCTAGCCGTTGTTTTGTTATAAACCGTACCTATTGCCTCATCGTGTGCTTCGGGGTTCATGAAGGCATGTTTCGTATGACTATATAGTTGCATTTGCCAATCAACCTGCTGCGCTGTCATGTCATCACAAAAAGTCAGTACATCTTGAGGCCTCACCATGGGATCATCGTAACCATGCATCACCAATAGTTTAGCTACAATAGGATGACTCGCCAGATCGTCTGGTTTGCCTAACAGGCCGTGAAAACTCGCAGCTCCTACGATGTCCGCCCCACTGCGAGCCAAATCTAGCGCACAAAGCCCTCCGAAACAGAATCCAATGACTGCAATCCGTGCCTCATCCACTTCATCCAACGTGATAACCGCATCTAAGGCTGCACGAATGCGTGCACGCAATAACCGTCTGTCATGCAGAAGGGGATCCATCAAAGCCTGTTTTTCAGCCACCGTATTGCCAATGCGCCCCTCGCCATACATATCAACCGCAAACCCAACATACCCCCTCGCAGCCAGACTCTCTGCCTTCTCACAAGCAAATGCATTCCGACCAGACCAATCGTGCACCACCAGCACCGCAGGCATTCGATTGGAATGATGTTCGTTATAAGCAAGGTGCCCATGCAATTCTTGCTCGCCATGATGGTAAATATAATTAGAGGTGTGCATGACCTTCTCCTGTTTACGCGCTGCAATCAGCGTAAGAGCATAAGGTAATTTTATCTTCATGGCGAGACGGTGATGGGATTATTTCAGATGAGTTATTTTAATGACCGGGTCCTCCACCCCCACCTCCACCTCCACCTCCACCTAATGCTAACGAATTTCTATCAAGAATCGCTCTACTTATACGTTTAGATAATCTTCCTTCACGTTCAGATAATCTTCCTTCACCATCACAACCTCGTACAAAAAACCTAGCCAGTAAATCAACTGGCCCATTTTGAGCTTCAAAAGCAGCCTCAATAGAGAAAACCGTGCCAGCGTCTGATTTAAAAAAATTCAATTCTGCAGATAGCACCAACTGACAGGCTAGGATAGAAATATCCAGCTTTCCCATAGCAACCACCCTATCTGTCATTTCCATAGCATCCTTAGGCATACCCCACGATTTATTATAATTTTGTTTGACTATTTCCTCTTGGCGCTCAACTTGTTTGAAAAAAACAAATAATTCTGGGTAGCTCTTCTCTATCGTCTCTGGCTCAATAAGTCCAGTCTCTAGCCGATCTAGATTCGCTTGCACATACGTCCTCGCTTGAGTAAAAATT
>CAMBHM010000082.1 GCA_945867185.1 Legionella genomosp. 1 | reverse complement strand
GTGGTCTCTCGTCTCCCTACTCATATATCCAATATTATGAATAAGATATCTGATAATCCGCATGTACTGGCAAACTCATTTTGCTTCCTTTCAGAACCTGAGCGGAACATCATACTAAGAGAGTGGGGGCAAGGGTCAAGAAAATTATTGCCTAAAGAATCTCTCTTCGCTCTCTTTGAAAAAAATGCCATTAAACAACCAGATAGCCCTGCAATCAGCATAAATACTAACACCCTAACCTATCATCAATTATGGGATCTATCAAACAAAGTGGCCGCAACAATTCAAACTTACACCTTGCCCAAACAATCCTTGATTGGCATTTATGTTAACCGAAGTATTGAAATGATTGCCATCATGTTAGGCATATTGAAGTCGGAGTGCGCCTATGTGCCGTTAGATCCAAAATATCCTTTATTAAAAATAGGCTCTATTATACACTCCTCTGATTTATCACATGTTTTTACAACAGAACAATTTTTAAATCAGTTACGCGCTCATTTTAAAGAAAAGCAAAAAATAGTTTTTCATGCTATAGAACCCATCGTTAAGAAGGCTTGGGTTGAATCTAGTGATGCTTCCAGAATCCAAAACTCCGATGACAAAATTGCCTATATCATGTTTACCTCTGGCACTACCGGTGCACCTAAAGGCGTTATGGTCACTCAAAAAAATGTCATCAATTATTGTCAGTGGTTTAACGATACCACCGGATTTAAAACGGACTCTATCATTGACTTCTCATCATCACTCGCATTCGATTTATCAGTGCCCTGCACCATAGCCCCTTTATTAAAAGGCGGGCAAATATTTATCTGTGACGATTCTACAAAAACAAATCCAAAACGTTACTTAGAGTACTTAATACGACATAACATAACACATGTGGAATTAACACCCGGCTATTTAGAAATGTTACTGAATTATCCGACCTTAATACGACAACTACACCATCTAAAAGTATTATTACTTGGTGCTGATGTAGTGCTTGCCTCAGACGTTATAAAATGGTTATCCCTTTGTCCACACCATCAAGTAGTAAATGAATACGGCCCAACTGAAACCACCGTTTCTGCGACCTCCTATTTTATAAAACAAGAAAAATTAAAGGATGAAGTTTCCGTGCCTATAGGTAGGCCAGGTTTTAACAGCAGTTGTTATATAATTGATAGATATGGAAATTTATGTCCGCCTGGTATAAAAGGGGAGCTTCATATTGGTGGCGCACAAGTTACCAATGGCTACTTAGGTAACCCCACGCTCACTCAGGATAAATTTATTCTCTCTTCCTTTCTGAATCATCAGGAAATTATTTATAAAACAGGCGACTTAGCTTGTTGGTTACCTGATGGAAATTTACAATTTTTTGGAAGAAATGACCAACAGGTTAAAATTCAAGGCTATCGAATTGAGCTCCCTGAAATTGAGGCGGTTTTATTAAACATGCCCGGTGTCCATCAAGCTGTTGTAATATCTAAGCAAGGACATTATATGGAGAAATACTTACGGGCCTACTTGGTTACTGATTTACAATCACCAACCATGCAAGAAATCAAGTCATTTTTACTATTACACTTGCCCAATTACATGGTGCCAAAAGAACTATTCACTACCCATACTATTCCTCTAAAGGAAAATGAAAAAATAGACTACGCTGCCCTAGAAAAACAACCACATTCCATTATAACAGATGCTCACAGTATATCGACCGAGACCAATCTATTAGAGCAAGTGGTTATGAAAATCTGGCAATCTGCTTTTCATGATAAATCGATTGTCCATGATGATGACTTCTTTGACCTTGGTGGCGATTCTTTGATCGCTTTACAAATAATTACCGATCTCAAAAATCACTATAAAACTGAAATCCCATTATATTTTCTCTTTGACTATCCCACGATCGCTTCATTTTCAAATAAGTTAAAAGCAATACTCAACGCAAATCATCAGAAGTCAACCCAGCTCATCCTAACCTCGAAAACTCTTATTCAGCTATCAACAGGTTCCTATCCTGTGCCATTATTTCTAGTACACCCAGTAGGCGGATCAGTTTTTTGGTATAAGGCCTTAGCCAAGAATTTGATGGGTAAAATAACTATTTATGGAATCCAAGATCCCGGTATTGACGGTCACCAACCAACATTTAAATCATTAGAAAACATGGCATCTTATTATATTGAACAAATACGCGAGATATATACGGGGAACCTGCATTGTTTAGGTGGAGCTTCATTTGGAGCAACAGTTGCATTTGAAATGGCCCACCAATTGCTTTCTGCGAATCAAACAATCCAATTTCTTGGTTTGTTTGATGGTTGGGCATCCTATCCTAAAGATTTAATGAAAAAAAATTCATTTGAATTTTTAAGTATCGCGGAGCCAAGTAATATTAGCACTAGAGATCATCAAACTACTTTAGATTATTTAGAAACACATCGTAAAAATTTACTACTGAACTATCGGCTCGCGCCGTTGAATGTGAATGCGATTTTATATAAAGCCAACGAACTATGGCCTGATTTTGAAAAAACGGATGATCCATATAATGGCTGGCAACCATTCATCAAAGGAGAACTGCTGGTTCATACGGTCAATGGCAATCATGAAACGATGTTTTTTGATCTAAATGCAGCTCATTTAGCCATGCACCTGAAACTATATTAATACTCCTCGTTAGCGGGACGTCGAGGTGGATTTTTATGTGACAACCGAATAGTCGGGCAATATGAGAGCGTATTTGTCAAATTATTGACAAAACCAACAGGGGCTGATATATTGATGGTCGGCTCGTGTTTGTTCATTCTCATTAAAAAAGGAAATCCCGATGTCTACTCCTTCCGAACACTTTGCAGATGAACTACTAGCGATCTCAAAAAGCATCAGTACAAGCCCTGCTGTTTGGCTGGCAGTTGGGAGATATTTATACAAATTGATGACCGAACCAACTCCATTAGTTAATGACCCTACCGATGTACACTACCAAGATCGCATGAGATATGATCGAATGTGTGGCCTATACCAATCTCTGTTAATTGTTCCTGGCACCTTCACTGTACCCATCTTTCCACTTGAATGGCGATTAAATGCCACTGGATGCCCCAGTCATACATCACGTCTTTTTTCAGATCGAGAAGAGTTCCAAAGACATATTGATGAGCTCCGTGCCAGCGATTATCCAATGCGAAACATCACCATTAAATTAATTGCCTCTATTGAACGCTTATTCATCTCTATCGGAAAGAGAAAGCGGGCGGCCCATTTACTGCCTTATAAAGTTTATCGCAACGACGGCTATGAAGCGATGTTCTTTTCCGATTTGGTTCATTGGCTGAGTGTTGACTTACCAAGATATGATGTCACCTTGAAAAGCACTGCTGACATGGTTATGCGACGGATTAAATACTGCAAGAAAGTACAAGAGACCGTATTTGTATTTCGAGATGATAAAGATATTCATAATCCAAAAGAACGGCTCGACCGCATTATGGCTAATCTCGAAACCCTCCATAAAGACATCTGTAAAACTATCGAAGCTGCATCCTTTAATAATCACATTGAGTCTCTTAGCAGAGATCTCTTATACATGGCTATTGCAGGATTTGATATTCTTCATCTCATTTTAAAGAACGTCAATCAGCGCGAACTCCAAGTCGATGAATTTTTACGACCCACAACCGTTGATGATGGCGTAAGCAGCCTACTTAGAACCACTCTCGGAGAATGGATTAGACTTACTCTAGTGACCGCCGGCATTACTTCGAATGATTTTGAAGGGGCCCAATTGCTTAGTATGGAACAGGTAAACGACCATTTGGCTTCCATCGACTTCACTAGAATCAGCATAAGAAATACTGGTCTCCCTGAGTTTGCAAAACATGATACAGCTTTTGCTATAGCATCATTAAAACAAATCATTGAAATTCACCAATCCATTCTTAACATTTATCATGTTCAAACATCCTTAATACATGCAGCCCGTGTGGGAGTTAATTTGGGGCACAGTTGGGTCTATGGTAACCCAGAGGGAAAACTTGTAGTCAAGGCATTGCTCGTTGTGATTGAGCATGCAAGTAATCGATTTAGAAATGCGCTCTCTCTCTTTTGGAAAAATTTCTATGAAGGAAATGCTCTAACTAAAACTGGCTATCTACCTTATGTAAGGGCCGAGGGAATGGATGATACAAATACAACTTATAAATCGTTAATTTTGGCAAATCAACGATGCACTAATGTAACCGTAATCGGATTGCATATCATCGACACTAAAAGTCTAATTGAAAGAGACTCACTGACCTTCACAGACGATCCCGAAGCAACTCAACAAAAAAAAGCACTCTTAATATCTGGCTTGTACTCTTGTTTAAGACATATACAAGGTGTAGATGCCACGCTTCTATCAGCAATTGGTGACCTGGCTGCGTCGTCAAGCACAGCACCAGCAACCCCTGCAATTGTTCCTACGTACACCGTTGCTGCAGGAGATATTGAAGCTTATGTTATCCGCCTACCCAAACCCCTTACATTACTTTACTCACAAGCAAAATCTGGATTGGTAGATAAATTGGAGCCTGTATCGACTCGAGACTTATCTTTAATAAAAAGGCCCCCGCGCTTTTATACCACCACGCAAGAGCAAATATACGATAGATTTCTAGTTCCTTATCACCGAACCATTTCTGCCAATAATGTTTTCTCCATATTTTTTGGAGTATCTTGGTTCCGTATAGAAGCACTACGAGAATTTTACATTCGTACCCGCAACATGATAACTGAAATTTACGAGCCCCATAGTGTCCGTGGGTATACTTTTGCTAGCCTTATGCCAGATCTGCTTTTGGATGACAAAAAGCTATATCTAGACATACACCCCAAATTCCTAAACTACACCTTGAAAAGCGACAAAGAAGAGCCCTTCAAGGGGACCATCAAATTCAGTGAGTTCGATGTAGAATTTTCCACCACACCTACGTTAACAGAACTACGATCATTTTATAGGCCTATCATGTTCATTGTATCCAGAAATGGACATATCCTTGAGGATGACAGTCAACATAAACTTGACCCACACACAGCTGAGTTTTTTGAATTTTGCAAGCCCGGGACCACCAAGCAAGCGTTTCTCTGGGAAACGGAGCTCACTCTCATTGATCAATGTCTGAAACAAGCCATGCACTCGTTCTCTACATCATTTGACAGTGGTCTCATGGCCATGTTCACAAGAGATGCTGATTTCAGGCTTTTGCAAGTCACACAAAGAGGCGATCATCTAGAAGTTTCAATAGATAAACGCTTCCTGACCTTTGCAGGCGGGGCTTTTGCGATAGAACTTGAATCGGTGAAGGGTGAACTGGCTATTGTGAAAATGGCTTCTGAAGCGCATGCGGAGGCTGAAAAAGGAGCGAAGGCCGAAGCTGAAGCATTACGAAAGACTGTGGCTGAGAGAGATGCTGAAATAACGGCACTCCGTGAACAGCTTAGAATACAGAAAGCAGCTGCACAGGCCGAAACAAGCGGTCATACACAGCACCCGGATGCTTTCTTCTCATCAGCCCATGTCCCCGCAGCAGCCCCTCCCGCTAGTGCTCCAGGCACCGCTACAGCTTCAGGGCCATCATGAGCTATCTCGCCACCAATCAAACACTCCTTTCCCGATTTAGCCATCATTGGTTGTGGGGGTTACAGATAGACAAACCAAATAGGACAACGCTCTCTGCTTTGGCCCTTCTGTTGGATACGCCTGGGCTAAGGACGCTTAGGCAGGATGCCGTTCATGTCATCAATCAACGTCATCCTATCCTCCGTTCCTTCTATTGGCTTTTTAATATTTCGGACTATCGTCTACACTACTACCAACTGCAAGCTTATTGGTCTTTACGGTTATTCACTCAAGGACTACCCATGTTTACTCATGATGCCCCCATCAGCCTTTTTAGAATTCGCGAGGGCGCCGCCTTTGCACTCGGATTACTACCTGATTCTGTACAACACTCTATCACCTGGTTTAGCGAGACACTTCTTTCATACTTTCCTTTCATAACACCCCTTGAGTTACCAGAGCCTGGACCTGTTGGAACTCCTATTGTAGCTCCAACAGGTCCAGGAGGCGCAGCGCTCACCATAACAGCCTCCCCTCTAAGCCGCTCAGATGCAGTTCCTAGCACCACTACATCTTTTATCGTACAACCAGCCATGCTAACACCATTAGCAACGCTAGAGATGACTGACGTAATAGAAGGACAAACTCTCGACCTTGCCCGACTAATCCGAGCCTATCGAGCTGCTTGTGTGCGAACACACCCTGATAAAACAGGAGGTGATTCTACTGCGTTTCTAACTATCACCGAAGCCTATAACACGATTCTTGATCTTATCGCAGCCTGTGCAGAAGCAGCTCAACGTCCAGGCGGCTCATCTAGATACCCCTTCTTCGAATTACGTCAAATGGCTGCTGAAATTGCTATTTTAAGAGGCGATAGTGATCGACGTTTAGAATCCTATCGTCAAATGGCTCTGGACCGTAGACAAATGGCTGCCAGGCTGGAAGAACAACGACTTGAGATAAGTCAATTAACTGCTGAGGCCCGAGCGCTTACTCAATGGCAACTTCAAAAAAAT
>CAMBHM010000081.1 GCA_945867185.1 Legionella genomosp. 1 | reverse complement strand
CCCCACGTTGATAGGCCTCCGCCAATCGACGATGACTCTCACACGCAAACGCATCCATCTGCTCTCGCGTGATTTGAAATCGATAGGCCACTTTTTCCGCTGTTTGCCCCATGTTCAAGCCCACAATTGGATCGGTCAACCCACGAAGTAAAGCGATAACAGGTTTCAAATAAGAAGGGCGTAATTGCGTCAACAAACCACATCGTTGCCCAAGCGTTTTTGCAACAAACCAACGAGATAACCAGGCAGTCATGTGATGATTAAATAGCAACGGCGCATGACTCATCGCCTCGGTTCCTCCCGCCAGCACGAGCTGACTGCGCCCACTGGCAATATCCAGCGCCGCATTATCAATAGCTTGCATCCCAGAGGCACAATTTCTCATGACAGTAAACGCAGGTACGGCATGACCACAACCCAGTCTTAATGCCACCACACGCGCTATATTCGCCTCATCCGGACCAGGCATTGCCGAACCCAAAATGATTTCATCCAAACAAGAAGGGGCAAACGGTTGACGATTTAACAACGACTGACCTGCTGCAACGGCTAGATCCGACCCACTAAAAGGACCGACTCCCTTGGCTTTAAGAAATGGTGTACGACTCCCATCAACCACGTACACTGCATGACCTCGTAAATTAGATTGATACGACATGACTCCTCCTGATGAGGGCTCCAAAGCGACCCTGATTTTTTCACACGCTAAAGATATCAGCAAACTCTCCCATTTGGAAAGCAAAACAGCCTAAGTCTGACCTACGACGGTTGACGAGAAGATAATACCTGATATACTCCGTGACCATTGACTGGAGAGGTGGCCGAGTGGTCGAAGGCGCTCCCCTGCTAAGGGAGTATGGGACAAAATCCCATCGAGGGTTCGAATCCCTCCCTCTCCGCCAGTTAAAACGCGCCCGTAGCTCAGTTGGATAGAGTATCTGGCTACGAACCAGAGGGTCGGAGGTTCGAATCCTTCCGGGCGCGCCATTTTTATACATTAAAATCAATAGCTTATGTTAACTTCTAAGTAGATAAAAAATGGGTGTAGCAAATTTGTCATCATTTTTCATCCACATTCTTTAGTATTTGCCATCCGGTGTACCCTATGATCGATCCACATAAATACTCTCAATCAAAGATCCAGCGATAGAGAATACCGGCGGTGCGATTTGAAAGCATGATCGATACTTTCCCTTTGAGAGAAGGGGTTGTCGATAGATAGGTTCCGGCCATACCCAATAAGGCACCCGCAAACACATCTTGGGGATAATGTGCCCCACTCTGAACCCTGGAAACAGCCACCCCCAATGCGCCAAGATAGAAAGGCACACTATATAGCAAGCCATAGCGATATTGGATGAAGGCTGCTCCAGTAAACGCTGCAGAGGCATGACTCGATGGAAAAGATGTACAACACTCACCGTTGGGCCTTCGTTCATTCGTTACATATTTCAACCCTTCTGTGACTCCTTGCACAAGGCCCATCGACAGTGCCCACTGCGTTGTACCTTGGAAATCTTTTGTAAAAAGTGTGACGCCTGCACTCGTTAAAGGAATGACCAACCGTCCGGCATCCCCAAAAGATTTGGCGTTGAAAGCCCATATAAAAGAGGGGGATCCCAGTAAAAAAAAAGCCAACAGAAAAGCCTCAAGCTGTGTTACTTCCTTTTTCATATATAGCCACCACTATCATCCACTCAATCAGTGTAAATCCCTTTGAATTCATAGATCCCTCTTCTCCGCGAAGTAACCATTCATGATGCATGATTTGCAAAGTTAAAGCCAGGTACACTGATACACAACACCTTACCAAAATATCGCTTGCATTAAAAACAAAATAGTGATATTTTGTTCAAAATTTTATACCCTCATCCTGCCACTAAGCGCTTACATGTCTCATTCAACGCGGCACTAAACTTCTCTATAAGGTAACAGTGTGATTGGACTAAATCAGGTCGGAATGCTTTTTGGACAACGACTTCTTTTTTGCGATGTGAATCTAAATCTCAACACAAGTTGTCGTTATGCACTAGTGGGTGCCAATGGCTGTGGAAAATCTACTTTTTTTAAATTAATCACGGGCGAGGAAGAATTAAGTTTCGGTGACATTATCACACCCAATGATTCTACCATTGGGTGGTTACAACAAGATCAATTTCGTTATGAAGATACCCCCATCCTTGAAGTGGTACTACAAGGCAAACATAGATTATGGCAGGCTATACAAGAAAGAGAACAACTCCTAGCCTCTGAGACTTGGGATGATGCCAAGGGATTTCGTTTTGCGGCATTAGAAGAGGTTATTTTACAACATCATGGTTACCAAGCGCCGGCTGAGATTGGCGACATTCTTGAAGGCTTGGGCATTGAAAGCAAATACCATGATAAACCGCTTAAAACCTTATCGGGTGGCTATAAACTTCGTGTATTATTGGCCCGAACCTTATTCCAGAACCCTTCGATTCTATTATTAGATGAACCGACCAATCATTTAGATATTATCTCTATTCAATGGCTTGAAAAATACTTAAAAAAAGTATTCAATGGCTTGTTGATCTTTATTTCACACGATATCTCATTTATTAATACTCTTGCGGACACGATACTAGATATTGATTACGGTGAAATCCGAAAATACTCTGGGCAGTATGATCTGTTTCTCTCGGAAAAAGCCTTGGTTCAAGAGCAAAAAGAAGCGGAGAAAAAGAGTGCTGAAGAAAAAGTCGCCCATATGCAAAAATATGTAGACAGATTTCGGGCCATTGCTTCGAAGGCCGCTCAGGCGAGATCCCGGATGAAAATGATTGAGAAAGTAGAAGTCCCAGATAGTCTTCATTCCTCTCGCGTTGCCCCATTTTTTCGATTTGTTCCAAAACGACCCTCCGGCAAACACGTTTGTAAAGTCAAAGGGCTCAGAAAAACATATCAAGACAAGATCCTCTTTGATCATCTTCAATTTGAAATCCATCGTGGGGATAAGGTTGCCATTTTAGGGGAAAATGGTCGAGGGAAATCGACCCTTATCAAAACCCTTATTGGACAGATAGAGCCCGAGGAGGGAACCATCACTTGGGGGAGTAACATTCAGATCAGCTATTTTTCACAAGATCATCATGATTTGTTGAATCACTCTATCAGTGTCCTCAACTGGTTAATTGAACAGGCGCCCGGAAGTACTGAACAACAAATAAGACAAGTGCTTGGACAGGTGCTCCTCAAAAAAGACGATGTGGACAAAGACATTTTGTCCTTAAGTGGGGGGGAGGCTGCGCGATTATTACTAGCAAAACTCATTTTAGAATCCCCTAATGTGTTGATTTTTGATGAGCCAACAAACCACATGGATATTGAAACCATTGATGCCTTATCTGCGGCCTTGTGCAATTACACCGGGACGCTTATTGTTGTCAGCCACAACCGATATTTTATTGAAAAATTTGCGAATCATATTCTTTATTTTTCAAAACAAAAAGGTATTCAGGCTTTTCAAGGTCCCTACAAAGAATTTGTATCAACAATACTCATAAATGATACTTCTGCCAAAAAAGCAAATTAACATACCTTTTATAAAGTAAGGAAAAACGAATGAGTGTATTATTATTTCCAGGTCAAGGATCGCAACAACAAGGCATGGGTAGCGATCTGTTTGAACAATTTCCTGACCTGGTATCCTCTGCGAATACGGTCCTAGGCTATGATATCGTAGAAATGTGTCATAGCGACCAATTGAATAAAACATTATATACACAACCCCTGATTTATTGTGTTTCCGCAATGACGTGGCTTCAATTAGAAAACAATACAGTCGTTGACTCCGTTTTAGGTCACAGTTTAGGCGAATATGCTGCACTCTATGCCGCGGACGTATTTGATTTTACAACAGGCCTTACTATCGTGAAACGACGCGCGGAGCTCATGAATAATGTCAAAGGTGGGGCAATGGTAGCCATCGTTGGAATGGATGCTGAAACTGTTTCAGCGCTCATCAGTGAACATCAATTGAACCTATTTATTGCAAACTATAATTCAAGATCTCAAGTCGTCCTTTCAGGATCAGAGTCCGCGATTGAGTCGTCTGCCTCCTTTTTCTCAATGGCCCATTACATCAAATTAAATGTGAGTGGCGCTTTCCATTCACCCTTGATGCAGGCCAGCGCAGAGGAGTTTGATACGTTCATCCACCAATTTACATTTCGTCAACCCAAGTACCCGATTATTTTCAATGCCACTGCAAAGCCCTATGAGGGAACGGCGGAACTGATCCCAAGTCTACTCAGCCAACAATTAGTCCGTCCGGTATTTTGGCATCAAAGTATCCAAAATTGTCTAGCAAATGGCGCTACTGATTTTCTTGAAGTAGGTCCTGGCACAGTGTTGACATCCCTACTCAATCGAATCAGAAAAGATACAGCGAAACGGACCTAGTGCCTCGTCAACGGTCTCTATCCTTAAATTTCAGGTGCGCCTACTGTTTTTTTTGTCTATAGTACCTGTATCATTCACCACTTTTTTATTGGATCGCATGACCCCAGTTACTGAAGATCCTCTACAAGGCATCGCCCAGTTCCTTGTAAAGGAAAAATTATTAACCAAAGATAACCTCTTAGGCTATCAAAGAAATGCAGCGACCAACAAAATCAGTTTGGCTCAGTATTTGGTCACAAACCATCTCATCAGCGCAACTATCATTGCAGAGATCCTTACAAAACAATTCGCAGCCCCTTTACTAGACCTTGACAGCATTGATATCGAAACACTACCCACCACGCTGATCACAGAAAAACTCATGCGTCGCCATCAACTGGTTCCACTGTTCACTAGAGGAACGCGTCTTTATTTGGCAACTGATGATCCAAGCAAACAAGCGGCTTTTAAAGAGATCCAATTTCACACCGGTCTATCCACCGCACCCGTAGTCGTTGAAACAGATAAATTGACCACCCTCATCGAGAAACTAGCCAATGAGAAAGAAAACGAAGGCTTCTCCAATTACTTTGATGAATCGCAAACCATCGATGATTTAGAAATCAGCGCAGAAGAGGACGATCAAGACACCGATGCTTCCAGACTAGCCAAAGAAGATGCCCCCATTGTCAAGTTCGTCAACAAAATCTTGCTGGATGCCATAAAAAAAGGGATCTCTGATGTTCACTTTGAACCTTATGAACACGAATACCGCATTCGTTATCGTCTGGACGGATTATTAAGCGAGGCGGCTTCCCCGCCCATTGCTTTGTCCAACCGAATCGCTGCCCGCATCAAGATCATGTCCAACTTGGATATTTCAGAACGTCGTGTCCCACAGGATGGCCGTTTTAAACTAAAGCTGTCGCGCACTCGTGCGATTGATTTTCGTGTCAGCAGCTGCCCCACTATCGGTGGTGAAAAAATTGTTATGCGAATTCTTGATCCCGGCACGACTAAACTTGGTATTGAAGCCTTGGGCTTTAGCCCCCTCCAAAAAACGCATTTCCTCAACACCATTGTTCGCCCACAAGGTATGATTTTAGTGACCGGCCCCACCGGAAGTGGGAAAACCGTGACACTCTATACCGCTTTGAATATCCTAAACACCATAGAAAAGAACATATCCACAGCCGAAGATCCGGTCGAAATTAAAGTCCCAGGTATCAATCAAGTAGCCATCAACCCCAAAGCAGGATTAACGTTTTCAAGCGCCCTACGTGCCTTTCTACGACAAGATCCAGACATCATCATGGTCGGTGAAATACGTGATATAGAAACGGCTGAAATTGCCATCAAGGCTGCTCAAACAGGCCACTTGGTCTTATCGACCTTACATACCAATAGTGCTTCAGAAACACTGACTCGTCTTCTTAACATGGGCGTCCCCTCCTTTAATATTGCAAGCTCTGTCAGCCTTATCATTGCACAACGACTGGTGAGGCGATTATGTGAACATTGTAAACAACCTCGGGATGATGTAACCACTTCCAGTTTGATGGAGCTTGGCTTCGGTCAACAAGATGCTACAGCGCTTAAACCCTACAAAGCCGTAGGGTGTCCACAATGCTCAAATGGCTATCGAGGGCGCATCGGCTTATTTGAAGTCATGCCGATGACCAAATCGTTAGGCCAAATGATCATGTCTGGGGGCAACTCTCTTGATCTACTCAAGCAAGCGCAAACAGATGGGATGCTAACCGTCTATCAAGCAGGCCTTGAAAAAATAAAAGAAGGCATCACCACACTTGAGGAGGTTAATCGGGTAACCGTTGACTAACACCATGCCGACAAAACCGCTTATTTCTTATCAATGGGATGGCCTGAATAACAATGGCCAGAAAGCACAAGGTGTTATCGAAGCCCAAAGCCTTACCCTTGCCAAAGTAGAACTCAGAAAACAGGGCATCACCCCCAAAAGAATAACCAAAAAACGACGCTCCTTTTTTGATAAACATAATAAAAAAATCAAGCCAAGCGATATTTCTGTGTTCAGCCGACAGATGGCCACCATGATAGAAGCGGGGATCCCTATCATTCAGTCGTTTGATATTGTAGCCAAAGGTCAAACAAATCAACGCATGAAAACATTGATCGACGCCATTAAAAAAAATGTGGAATCGGGCACGACATTGGCCGATGCCCTGCGTGTATACCCCTCTTTATTTAATGAT